>PHDM01000015.1 GCA_002840985.1 Bacteroidetes bacterium HGW-Bacteroidetes-17 | reverse complement strand
TTCGGAAGTTGAACCAAATCTGTTTTTTGTGGATCGCAGGATACGATACCCATGATTGCGATCTCCTTCAAATTGAAGATGTTTTCAGGCTGCTATTTGGCTGAACCTGCATAATATCGTACACAATTGTCATGTATCCGAACATTTTTGTAAGTTTTCAGATAGGGTAAAAGTCCTCTTTATCACTCTTTAGCAGCATATTGTAACTTTTGGCACAATTCATGCGTCTTTAGTTACAAGATAAAATCAATTTTTAATTTATTCAGTCATGACCATCGCACTATACGCCAATGAAGTAGTTACCAAAGCAGGTAATGCTCAATATTTAAACATCGACAATCAGGTAAAAGGGAAATTAATATTAACAAACCAACGACTTTATTTTAAACAACTTGCTGATAAAGTGAATGGATTAAACATAGAGATTGAGCCTAAAGAAATTCGCGAATTAATGTATTTCAAAACCCGAATGATTTTTCAGAATGGTTTGAGCCTGATTACCAAAGAAGGTAAAGAATTGAAATTTATTGTGAAAGATCGTGATTCGTGGAGTCAGATGATTAATCGAATGTGTTAATATGAATCAAAACAAATGATACTATAATACGCTGTTAGAGCCTCATTTTTAACAGAACCGCTTAAAATTGAAAAGGAGAATAAGAAATTATTCTCCTTTTTTTAGCTCATTCAAATTATCATTCGTATCTCAACGAATCAATGGGATTTGCTTTTGAAGCACTAATCGTTTGATAACCTATAGTTAATAATGCAATAAAAATCGAAATAATTGCTGCGAGTGCAAAGTACCACCATGCCAGTTCTTCTCTTTCCGTAAAACTATTTAACCAATTATTGAAAAAATACCAGGCAACAGGCCAGGCTAAAATATTGGCAATAATCACCCATTTTGAAAAACTCTTCGATAGCAATAGGGCAATGTTTGTCATCGAGGCCCCAAAGGTTTTCCTGATTCCGATCTCTTTGGTTTTTTGCTGCGCCATATACGAAGCCAAGCCAAGCAATCCTAAACAAGCAATAAAAATTGCAAGGAAAGAAAATGCCAAAAATAATTTCTTTGTCTGCATCTCATTATCATACAATGCATCATATTGCTTATCCAAAAAATTATAATCGATTGGTATGCCTTGGGCATGTTTATCCCAAATATCGGTCAATCCGGTTATCATTTGAGCAACATTATCAGAAGAAACCTTAACAGTCAAATATCCCGAAAAACTATTTCTGCTGTTGCTGTTAAGGATTGCCATTGGGTGTATCTTCTGGTGTTTCGATTCATAATGAATGTTTTTTACTACCCCAATTACATGCAGGTACACATCTCTGTTAAAGGTTATACGCGTTCCTAATATTTCATCGAATCCAATCAATTTCTCAGCCTCTTCATTAATAATAATGGCCAAGGTATCTGTTCCATATTCTTTTGAAAAATATCTTCCCTTTGTCAATTCTAAATTTAATACATCATCCAGATCTTCATCTGAATAAAATGTATTTAAAGTAAAGCCATCTTCCCTGCCTTCGGCCCTGCAACCCCAATTACTTAATGGAATTCCTGGTAATCGGCTTGAAAAAGACACATTCTGAACAAAAGGAAGACTGCTAATTTCATTTTTAACAACCTGAATAGAATTTCCAAGTGTACTGGTATTATTAATTACAATAACCTTTTCTTTATTGAAACCTAAATTTTCATTTTGTAAAATATTGAGTTGACTGGAAATAACAAATGTTCCAATGATCAGAATGACGGATATCATAAATTGGAATATAACCAGGGTATTTCTTAACCAGGCAGACTTTCCTCCCTGACTTAAAGTTCCTTTCAAAACTGCTATCGGACGAAATGCCGATAAAACCATAGCAGGATAAATTCCAGAAATGATCCCGACAAATATGCCCAGTAATATTAAACCCGGTATTGTGTAATTTTTACTGAAATAAGTCATTTGTAAATCAAGGCCAATATATTCGGGTAAAAGTGCCAGAATGATTTCAACAAAAATGAGGGCTAAAATTAAAGCAATAAAACTGGTGGTTAACGATTCACCGATGAACTGTCTTATTAATTCGAGTTTGCCCGATCCGATGACCTTCCTGATCCCGACTTCTTTTGCCCGTCTTGTTGATTTAGCTGTTGAAAGGTTAATGAAATTGATACAGGCAATCAGTAAGATAAAGATGGATACAATTAAAAACACATTAACATATTCCTTTCGGCCATTTGCTTCGAATTCTCCCCTTAAATCGGAATTCAAATGAATGGAAGGCAGTGGCTGTAAATAAAGCTCCCATTTGTTTCCTCCCGAACTCCGTTCGGCATAAGTACCACTAAATAGGTATTTGTCGACAAAGGCAGGGAATTTTGCTTCAACTGATTTATAATCTACATTTTTATGAAGCAAAATATAGGCCCTGAAATTATTGGCAAACCAAGCCGGATTATTATAAAACCCATCGAAACTGATTAAGGAAAGTGCGATGTTGAAACGGAAATGTGAATTTTTTGGGATATCCCGAACAACTGCAATTACCTTATAACTTACTGTGTCACTTCGAATGATTTGATTGATCGGATTCGCGTTGCCAAAATATTTTTTTGCGGTACTTTCTGTTAGTACCGCACAATTGGGTTCGTTTAACAACCTGTCAGGCATACCGGCTATGACAGGAATGGTGAAGATGTCGAAAAAAGTAGAATCGACAATAAATACATCATTCTCGATAAATTTTTTATCCTGGTATTCCATTTCGAAATCCCAGGAAGCAATCCGGGTTATTTTTTCAATTTCAGGGAACTCATCATACAGTGCCTGAGTGTAAGCAGCAGCCGTATAAGTTTGGTAAATTTCAGTGGTTCCTGATAAGGCTTCAACCGCAATGCGATGAATCCGATCAGCATTTTTATTAAAACGGTCGTAACTCAGCTCATTAAAAACATAGAGCAATCCTATTATACTAATAGCCATCCCGATAGAAAGTCCTAAAATGTTCAGAAAGGTATAGCCCTTGCTGCGCATAAAGATGCGAAAGGTGGTTTTGAAGTAATTTTTTATCATGATTGGAAGGTTTTGTAAATAAGACTTCACTTTATTTAAGATGTTACACATAAATTTAGCTGTGCGAAGTTTAAAACTTCGCACAACGTAGTTTGTTCAAAATTGATTTGTTCTTTTGTCTTGATACAAAAGAACGAAAAGATCAAGACTGATTAAAATCTATAAGAATCTCTAATTTGAAACAAATCACGCAATCCCAGCCGCGACAATCTTTATTTTATTTCAATATTTAATTAGTAAACTTTTATCTTGAATCCAACATTTGAAAGCTTCAGGATTGCTTACAAAATTTCCACCCTTATTATGGCAAAAAGAGCTTCTTTATGGATTTTAAAAGGTCAATTTTTCAGAAAAAAATGAGCGATATGTTGAAGCATAGGGCAGGTCAGAAAAAACGGTGGGCAAGCGTTGGTCTGTGCGCTGGGAGCATTGTTTTTTCAATGTTTTTTGGCTTAATACTGAGCTTTTTGTCGAAGTATCAAAAAAAGAACCAATAGAAAAGAATATCTGTTAATTAAAGATCGATCAGACTGTTGTGCGGAGTTTAAAACTTCGCACAGCTAATATTAAACTGAATAGGAATCCTTTTAATTCGATATCCGATTTCATTTTAAAAACCTGTTGCATAATGGCTAAACATTATTAATTTTAGGATATAAAGTGCGACAATAAACAATTAAATTACATTCGTATGAAAAAATACAAAGAATTCTTTTTCTTTTTTCTGATTGCCTTCCTTTTGAGTAATTTGTTTTTTTATTTTGAAGAAGGCATTCAAACCTTTAAATTTTACACAAACCTGTCTGAGGTTGTTATGCTCATTTTTATCACATTCTTTTTTACGGCCTTTCCGATCATCCTTTTTTATGGCTGGAAAAAGAGTTTTCTTAAATCATTATTAGGGTTTATTCCTATTGTGGGATTTGTGTTTTTTATTATTTTAGAAAATACACATTAAAATGTCGAAATTTCTCGCTATGCGAAGTTTAAAATTTCGCACAGCAATATTCAACCGAAATTATCACCAATGACATACGATTAATCGAGCGGATTTTAATGCCAATTAAATCGCTGATGAAAAATCGGTCGTTTAAAAAGTAAGCGTTAACAATATTTATCCTCAGGGGTATCGCCCCTCGATATTAAAAATCAATCTCCAGCACAATTGGGCAATGATCCGAATGCATGGCTTGAGGTAAAATTAATGCCCGCTGCATTTTTTCTTTCAAATTTTCGCTTACCATATGATAATCGATGCGCCAACCTTTGTTGTTGGCACGTGCATTGGCCCGGTAACTCCACCATGTATAATGATGCGGTTCGGGATTAAATGCCCTGAACGAATCAACAAAACCGCTATCAATAAATTCCCCGATCCATTCACGTTCCTCTGGTAAAAATCCTGAACTATTTTTGTTCCCCACCGGATCGTGGATATCAATGGGTTTATGACAAATATTGTAATCGCCGGCAATTATTAATTTAGGCCGCTCTTTTTTTAATTCGTTTATATATTGCTGAAAATCGTTCAGCCATTGCATTTTAAAAGCCTGCCTGAATTCACCGCTCGATCCTGAAGGATGATAAACACTGACAACGGAAACATCGCCATAATCGGCCCTGATGAACCTTCCTTCATCGTCGTATTTTGAAACGCCCATTCCGTAAACCACTTTATCGGGTTCATGTTTGACAAGGATAGCAACTCCGCTATATCCCTTTTTTACCGCCGATAAAAAATACGTTTTATATCCTGCTGCTTCAAACTCAAAAACAGGGATTTGATCTCCCTGGGCTTTGGTTTCCTGCAAACAAATTACATCAGCATTAGCTACATTTATCCAATCCATAAAGCCTTTTTTCATGGCGGCCCTAATTCCATTTACATTATATGATATTATTTTCATTTTTAAAATTTAAGATTCCAGATTTAAGTATCAAGACACAAGATTTTATTTAAATTTTTGAATCGCTTTTTTATCTTTACGTATTGCTTAATACTAATTACTTAGAAAGATTAAAAACTAACTTAACTTTTGATTAGGCTAAGATAAAAGAAAGTGATGAATTAATTGTTCGCTAATTATATTTTACATTATTTTGCACCCTATTCAAAATGACAAAATATAAAGTATTAAAACGGTTCTTGACTTGGCGCCTGAGGCATATAAACGACAGGCAGTTCATTTTGATCACAAGTGTCCTGGTCGGATTTCTTGCAAGCATAGCTGTTATCATCATCAAAAAATCAGCTTCTTATATTTCATCATTCCTGACAAGCAATTTTGCTAACGAGTATGAAAACTATCTCTACCTGGCATTCCCGATGATCGGGATCTTGATTGTTGTATTTTTCGTGCGTCATTTTATTCGTCAGGATATCGGACATGGAGTAGCTGGTGTGCTCTACGCAATCTCTAAAAACAATGGAATTATCAAGCGTCATAACATGTTTTCCTCCATTATTGCAGGAACAATCACGGTTGGTTTTGGAGGTTCGGTAGGGTTAGAGGCTCCTACAGTTGCAACCGGTGCAGCCATTGGCTCAAATATTGGCCGCTTGTTTCATTTAAACTACAAACAAATTATATTATTGATCGGGGTGGCTACAGCGGCAGCCATTGCCGCCATTTTTAAATCCCCCATCGCAGCCATAGTTTTTGCTCTCGAAGTATTAATGCTGGACTTAACCATGGCTTCGGCTCTTCCATTATTGGTCGCTTCGGTTACCGCGGTTATTTCATCTTACTTTTTTTTAGGTCAGGCTGTGTTATACCCCTTTGAAATCAGGGAAACTTTTCTTCTAAAAAACACCATCTTTTACATCATCTTCGGAATTTTATCAGGGGTAATCTCTGTATATTTTACCAAGGTTCACATTTTTATCGAACGATTATTTGTGAAAGTAAAGCATTGGTATGTCAAATTACTGATCGGAGGCTCTATTTTAGGGATTCTCATTTTCTTTTTCCCATCCCTTTATGGTGAGGGCTACGATTCTATCAATGCAAGTCTTCAGGGAGACATCAACTTTTTATACGACAAAAGTATTTTCTATTCATTAAAAGACAATATGGCGGTTATTTTCCTGTTGTTCTTAATGATTATCCTGCTTAAAGTAGTCGCGAGTTCAGTAACTTTTGGGGCAGGAGGAATTGGAGGAATTTTTGCTCCTACCTTGTTTATTGGATCAATAGCCGGATTGTTTTTTGCCAAACTGGTTAACTATTTTGGATTGGGGGTCTTACCTGAAGGCAATTTTGCATTGGTTGGTATGGCAGGATTAATTGCAGGGGTCCTGCATGGGCCCTTATTTGCCATTTTTTTAATTGCCGAAATTACCGGAGGCTATCACTTAATTGTCCCGTTGATGATTACAGCCACTATATCGTACGGTACCATTAAAATCTTTCTTTCTCATTCGGTCTATACCCACGAACTTGCTCGAAAAGGGCAGTTATTTACCCACCATAAGGATAAGGCCGTATTGTCGTTGATGCGTGTCGATAAACTCATTGAAAGGGATTTTAAATCCATTGGACGGGAAGGAACCCTTGGCGACCTCGTAAAAATCATTGTTACCTCTCAACGGAATATTTTTCCGGTAGTTGATGGGGATAATAACTTTTCAGGGATTATCCGTTTGGATGATATTCGCCATATCATGTTTAAATCGGAACTGTATGATGAGGTAAAAGTAAGTACATTGATGATTGTTCCTGAGTACACCATCGATCCCGATGAATCGATGGAAGAGGTAGCCAGAAAATTTCAGGAATCGGGGAAATTTAATTTGGTAGTAATTAAAGACGGAAAGTATTACGGCTTTATATCCAGAGCCAAAGTTTTTTCAAAATACAGATTATTACTGAAATATTTTTCGGATGATTAAGAATCGAGTTGTACATTGAGCGAAAAAAATACTGTAATATTGGCTCATTTCGACTACGCTCAATGAGCTTTACTATTTGTGAACCTTCTTAATAAAATCTTCCACTTCAGGGATTCCGCCCTGATAAACCAAATATCCATTATAAGGTTCGCGTTCGGTAATTTCATCGTTGATTGGAGTTAGCATCATGCGTTTTACCTCTGCCGGATCTTCTGTTTGACCAAGAATCCAGCTCAGCTTCACCCATGCAACCTCCGGAAGCATATTACCTGCGGGAATTATCCCTTTGGCCATCATATCCCTTCCTGTGTCATACACAAACATATGCACATAACCCCAAATTGTTTGCAGGGTCATAAACATGTGTACCCCTTTTGCATGGGCGCGTTCAATTGCAGGATAAAGTTCCTTATTCACGTGCCCCAGTCCTGTTCCAACAATAATTACACCTTTGTATCCAGCATCAACCAAGGCATCCAAAGTGTCTGCCTTCATACCGGGATAGTAATACAACATGGTTACTTTATCGGAGAAATAAGGTAGTATGCTTACATTTTTATCTTTACGACGATGTTTGTATTCTTTTTTGATCATTGTAGCTCCCTTACGATTGATCATTGCCAATGGAGTATCACCAATGGTACGAAATGTAGAACGATAGGAGGAGTGCATTTTACGAACCCTGGTTCCTTTGTGCAATAATCCATAATCGTCAGAAGTCGGTCCAAACATGCATACCATGACTTCAGCGATATCAGAATGTCCGGCTGCTGTCATCGCATGCATTAAATTTAGTGCAGCATCGGAGCTGGGACGATCAGAAGATCGTTGAGAGCCAACCAAAACGATCGGAACCGGTGAGTTTTGAACCATAAACGTCAATGCCGCTCCGGTATGATGAAGGGTGTCGGTACCATGTCCAATCACGATTCCGTCTACTCCATTTTCAATTTCTTTACCGATAGCGGTTGCAAGTGCCATGTATTGCTTTGGCCCCATATTTTCACTGAATACGGCAAATATTTTTTCAGTTTCCAGGTTACAAATATCTGCTAATTCAGGAACGGCTCCATAAAGTTCGCCCGGTGAAAAAGCCGGAATAACGGCACCTGTCCGATAATCCAATCGCGAAGCGATGGTTCCGCCTGTCCCGAATAATTTTACCTTAGGCAATCCTTTTGTGTAAGGGAATTCCTTTTCAGGAATTTTATAATTGGCTTTTTTGTAACCTGTTTCCTTCATCGAAGTGATGGTAACGATATCAATTCCAATATTGTAACCGGTTATGATTTTCATCACAATATGTTGGTCATCATCATTTTCCGATCGTGGCAAAACGGTTCCATTAAAAGTTCCACGCGTGGTTTCGACAGTTGCCTGTCCCCAAACCCTGCAATTGTATTTCTTCAATATTTCTAAAGAAGCTCCTTTATATCCCTGAAAAAAATCTTCGCTCATTCAATAATTTATTAATGCTGTTATTTGGCTTCTCTGATTCGAATTGCCAGGTCTGTCATTTCTATATTCCCTATGGCAACATTTTTTAATTCACCCATGATCCAGTTTACTTCATTTTCAGGATTCTGATTCATCCCAATTTCAGCAAATTTTTCTTTTAAAAACGAGATGTGCGAATAGATGCTCTCGGCGGTTACCTTTTTATAATTGATGATTTCAAGTACCGATTCAAAATCCATTTTTGGATGTTCGTAAACAAGTGAAATCATTCGTTTAGCTAAATCAACCTTTAAATCATTTTGTTTTAAAAATTTAAATAGGTCGTATATTTTTTGGTAGTTGAATGCATCAGCCGGCCGTACATGACCTTCGACATATTTTAGCTTCTGACCTAAAAATGATCCAAGAAATCGCGGATTAACTTTTAAATCTTCGATGATGGATTTCATCAATAAGAATAAATTCTTTTTGAAGATAAAAGTATAATTATCTTCCGGAACTTCCCATTTTTTTAACTGATGATAGCGATCAATGATATCGGATGGCGGATTTTTACCTAATTCTTCAATGTCTTCATTTTTTAAAGGAATAGGTGCAGAGTCTGTATCGGGATACATACGATCAGCTCCCGGTAGTACCCTTTCAAAAATAGAAATCCCGCCTTCTAATCCCTTTCGTGTTTCATTCGGGACCCCTTGAAAAGCCATTTTGCACCTTTCTTCGATCACTTCAAGAGCGGTTTTAATGTCATCCTCAGGCCCCCAGAATATTAATTGGGCATCATTTTCACCTGAATTTAATAGGATTCGGATTTGCTCATAGTCTTTTACTGAAATATGGCTTTCGAAAGATTCAGAATGCGTATTATTTGGATGTTCCAAACAAGCTACCACTTTTAATCGTTCAGCTATTTCATCCGCAAACATTTTACCCGGTTGCGTAAAATGTGATAAAATCCCTTTAAAATTTGGCAGGTTAACGGCTACAATTTTATGATGCAAGGTTTTTGCCTCTTTGATCGGCTTATGTGTAAACTTGAAAGAATAAAATTTCAAAAACTCGTGCGTTGGTTTCCATTTTTCAGAATCAGGAATACGACTCAACAATTCATCTCTGATTTGCAATAAGGCCCATTGTCTGAAACATTCGTTGTGAGTCAATTCGGGAATCCATTTAGTGTGGGCCACTCCTTTTAACTCGACCCTTGTTCCCCCTTTGCAACTCACATTAACATCCTGCCGGCCCGCTCCTATTCCGGTTCTTACTTTTCCGGTACTCCTGTTCAGAAATCGAATATAATCACACACTTCTTTAACCTCATCAGGGTTAACCATGTCGGGATAAGTAACGGTCTCTATCAGGGGCATTCCTAACCGGTCGGTTTTATAAATTCGGGTGTGACCTATGTCAGATATTTCACGACATGAATCTTCTTCCAGGCTAAGCTGAATAAGTCGGATTTTTTTATTTTTTAATTGAAGTTCACCCTCAACCCCAAGAATGCAGGTCCGTTGAAATCCTGTCGGAATGCTTCCGTCCAGATATTGCTTACGGGTGATATGAACTTCACCAACAATGTTTAATTTAGATAGTAAGGAAATCTCGATTCCAATATTCAAAGCTTCTCGATCAACAGGAAACGGGGGAGTGTCATCTACCTCATAAGTGCAGGTCGTTTCGTGTTTTAACCGATAAATGATTTCTTTTCTGGTTTTAAATTCCATTAAAGCGGTACCGTCATATTCACCCAATTCACTTAAAGTCGGGCGCATGTGTCTGATCACTTCAGCATCAAAATCAGCACTTTTATGATAAACCCCGGCCGGACAATGACAAAATAATTTCTTTTTTGTCAATAGTTGCTGATGAACCTCGAGGCCCGACATAAAACCAATGCGATCGTAGGTTTCCTGATTGGCGTCTTTTCGTTTTACATAACCAACCCTTTCGCAACTTTTTTGATGGTTCTCTATCGGGTCGAATTGATTATTGAGCTGTTTCTCCTGGCTGTTATTCTGCTTCATTCGTTTTCAATCAGGTGTAAAAAGTATCATTTTTTGAACCCCAAATGTAAGGATAAAATCAGAATTGAAGAGGCGATTGCTGGCAATAATTCATTTTTTTTCAGAGGGGAAATTTTAATATTTATTGAATCTTTGATTTTATTGGTTACGTCTAATCATCGGATTGAAATTCAAGCAATTTTAGTACATGGTACCATGATTTTTATTGATTAGAATTTGAATTGAAGGAGGGCGAATAAAATTAATTACATTTGTAATCGGTAAAAAACACATTCATATGAGGCAATTTCATCAGATATTATTTTTAAAACTTTTTGTCCTCTCGTTATTGCTTATTTCCAATGGAACATTCGCTCAAAAAACAAGAATCAGGCATAAGGAAGACAGAATGCTTGGCAAAAATATTGATGGAAAAACGATTAATATATTAATTGGCAATGTAGTGATGTATCAGGATACAAGCACGCTTTATTGTGATAGCGCTATTCTGGATCTGGATTTAAACACTTTTGACGGTTATGGAAATGTACACATGCTGATGGGAGATTCAGTCGAGCTTTTTGGTGATAAAATTTACTACAACGGAGAAACAAAAATCGGAGAGGTTTTTGAAAATGTTATTTTGATTGATAATCGGGCTACGCTGTATACCAATTATGCAACCTATAACCGATATACAAAAACTGCCTACTATAACCAACACGGGAAAATTATTGATGAAGGTAATGTTTTGGTGAGCAAACTGGGATTTTATTATACTGATCTGGACGAGTTTCTTTTCAGAGACAGTGTGGTAGTTACAACTCCCGATTACGTTATTAAGGCCGATACAATGCGTTATAATTCCGAAACCGAAATTGTATATTTTATGGGGCCAACAACACTTACCGGCAAGGATGATTACATGTTTGCTTACCGGGGTTCCACCGACACCAGAAATGGTATTACCGGACTTAAAAAAGAAGCAATGGTTAAGCATAAACAACATCTTTTGACCGGCGATTCTATTTATTATGAGAAAGAAACCGGATTTGGACAAGTATTTAAAAATGCTGTGCTTGTTGATGAAGAAAAGGATGTTGTAATTCAGGGTAATTTTATTGAGTATTTTAAGGAAAATGGCTTTGCTTATGCAACTGATAGTGCCCTCGCCATTATTGTCGATGGGAACGATTCACTTTTTCTTCATTCCGATACCCTTCGTTTAAAATTTGATACCACAAATGCAGCAGAGAGATTATATGCTTTCCGCGGGGTCAAGTTTTTCAGGGAAACTTTACAGGGTGCCTGTGATTCTTTAATATATGAAGTAAATGATTCCGTTATTAATATGATGCTAAACCCTGTTTTATGGTCAGACGAAAACCAGCTGACAAGTGATTCTATCAAAATCTTTATCACAAATCAGGAACTTGATTCTTTGGTTTTATTCAACAACGCCTTTATTAACTCCCAGGAAAAAGATACCACTCAATTTAATCAAATTAAGGGGAGAAATGTGATTGGGTATTTCAGTCAAAATGAATTGGTGAGAATTAATGTTGATGGGAATTCAGAGACGATATATTATGTTAGGGAGGATGAAACCCAGGGTTTAATAGGAATTAATAAAGCTATAGCAAACAACATGGTTATACTTATTAAAAACAAGAAACCCCAGTCGATACTTTATGTTGACCAACCTAAAATGACCCTTTTTACAGAAACAGGACTTGTTGGAGAAGACAGAAAGCTGAAAGGATTTATATGGTTGATCACAAAACGGCCCCTTAACAAAAACGATATTTTCAGGAAAGATTAAAAAATCGAAATCTTAACATAGCGTTTAGGATTAAGTTTAATGTCTTCAAGTAAACGATTTAAATCGGAGGCTGATTTTTCGAGATGAAAATAAAGCGAGTCATTCTTTAACAGTTTTCCAACCGTCCCTTCACCGTTACTAATTCGTTGCATGATCTGTTGTAAATCGTTCATCGATTGCCTTACACTACTAAATGTACCTGCGACATCTGCCTTCGCCAACGAATCACTCATGTTTGAGAAATTTGCAAGAATATTAGTAATGTTACCTTCATTCTCATCCAGGTTTTTACTTATCGATTCAATATGGCCAATAATCGAAGACAATCTATCAGCTTCATCGGTAATTAGCGTATCCATTTTCGATGAAGAATGCTGAAGATTATGCAACGTTTTACTAATATTATCAAAACTGTTTGCGAGGTCGTTTCTGGCATTACTGTTAAAAATGGTTTGAAAGATAGTAACCATTGAATCAATGGAGCTCATTAATTCTTCTGCTTTTTTCTTCAGTGGCTGAACCTGACGGTTCACTTCATCCTTTAGTGAACCTTCAATTTCCGATAGTAGGGTATCACCGTTCAAGGCCAATTCCTTTTGGTTACCAATAACAATGGTAACTTCTTTTGATCCCATCAGTCCCGAGCTGAAAATACGGGCTATCGAATTTTTTGGAATTGGGAAATCGCTCGAAATAGCTAACTCCACTATAATCTTCCCAATATTTGATTGATCAAAGTAAACATCATTTACCTGTCCAACTTTTAATCCTTGAATCGAAATAATATTAGATTTGGTCAATCCGTCAATATCATTGTAAACGGCATAAAAAACGCGCTCCTTCTTAAAAATATTTTTGCCTTTTAAAAAGTTATAACCCCATATCAGCAAGGCTAAACTCACAAGGAACAATATACCAACTTTTATTTCACGAGATATTTTCACAATCCGATTATTTTAAGCAAAGTTAATTATTTTTCGGTCAGCTTCCTTGCTTCATTAATTGAAATTCTGCGTTCATCCTGAAAAGCAACTACAAAAGCATCCTTAAATTCTTCTTTTTGCAATTTCACTTTTAGCTTATCCATTTTACTAAAACTATCACTTTCCCCTGTGCAATATTTATACAATCCATCATGCCGATATTCGTAAAGGTTTTTTAAATTATTAAAACGTTTTGAATTCAAATTTATTTTGGTGCTTGACGATACAATTTGCACCCTGAATATAATTCCACCCGATACTTGCGCAGTTTCAATCTTACTTTTATTGGAGCTGGTAGTTAATTTTGTGGATTGAATCCCCTGTTCGTTTTTGTACTGCTTTAATGCATTAAAAATTGCAGATGCAATATAATTTTGACCGTCCTTTGACATTAAATACTTTTCGTCGCTGATATTGCTGATATAACCAGTTTCAACTAAAACCCCCGGCATCGTGGTACGATACAAGACCAAAAAACCTGCTTGTAAAACACCCCGATCCCGAACACCAGCCAGAGCTTTAAATTGATCCTGAATCTTTGATGCCAAATCAAGGCTATGGTCCAAAAAGGCATTTTGATATAAACTAAAAATGATGTATGCTTCTGCTGAATTTGGATTAAAGCCTTCGTAATAGTCCGAATAATTTTCTTCTTTCAAGATTGATGAATTTTCAAGCTTTGCGACCTCCAAATTATCCTGACTTTTATGTAAGCCCATCACATAAGTTTCGGTTCCATAGATTTTGGCTGAAGGATTCGAATTACAATGAATTGAAATAAAGAAATCGGCCTGATTATCATTTGCAATTTTTGAACGCAGGTGGAGCGGGATAAGTACATCCGTTTTACGAGTATAGATCACGCTTAATTCCGGCAGATTATTCTCAATAAGTTTCCCAAGTTTAAGGGCGATAGACAGATTTATGTTTTTTTCATATGAATTTTTACCAATGGCCCCGGGATCCCGCCCTCCATGTCCCGCATCAATTACCACTGTTCTCAATGCGCGACCCGTTTGCGCAGGCGATACCTTCGTGATAAAAAACACTAAAAAGCCAATAATTAAAATAAAAATGATTCGTTTCATCTATTAGGTTTTATTTTAATAGATTTGATAAGTACATTTGCATAGTTTTTGCTGCATCATTCAAACAAAAATAACATATAAACATAATTACTATTTATAAATTGTTTGCCAAATTATTAACAGGCTTCTACAGGAAGGCTTTTTCAGCTTTAATTTTTGCCTTATTAATGGGTGTTTCATCCTATGCCCAAGATACCATTGGTGGAAAAATTACGAATGGTATGGATAGTACTTTGGTGCAAAAGTTAAGTGATCTTGCCGATACTATTATTTCCAGAACTTCTAACCTTGGTTTGGGTGCAAATGTTGAATACGAATCAAAAGACTCCATTCGTTTTGAGATGAACACTTCCAGGGTTCATATGTATGAAGACGCAAAAATTGTTTACGACAAAATTAAAATTGATGCGGATTATATACTCATCGAATTTAATACCAATGAATTGATTGCCGAAGGGGTCAAAGATTCTACCGGAGTGCTTGTTGGGAATCCGGTTTTCACCGAAGATGAAAAAGTCTATAAATCCAAATACATGAAGTATAATTATAAAACCAAAAAAGGTTTTATAAAAGATGTTGTTACCGAAGATGGAGAAGGATTTTTACACGGCACTGAAATTATGAAACTGGCCAATAATGAAATAAACGTGAGCCATGGTTCATTTACTACTTGCTCCAATATTGAGCATCCCCATTTTGAATTTCGGTTCAATAAATCAAAGGTTATACCAGGAAAGAAGATAGTTACCGGTCCGGCTTATCTTGTAATAGAAGGCGTTTCTACGCCATTGGCCATACCCTTTGGAATGTTTCCTAACAAAACTGGACAACGATCGGGTATTGTAATGCCAAGGTATGGTGAGTCTGCCAACCGTGGCTTTTTTCTTGAAAATGGAGGATATTATTTTGCCATTAACGACTATCTTGATTTAAAGGTTACAGGAGATATCTATTCAAGGGGCAGTTGGGCCATTAAACCTATCGTGAACTACGTTAAAAAATATAAATACAGAGGTTCTCTTGATCTTGGTTATGCAATCAATATAACTGGCGAAGATAATGAAAATACAAGTAAAGATTTTTCGATTAAATGGTCGCATAGTCAGGATCCAAAAGCACGTCCAAACAGCACATTTTCGGCCAATGTAAATATTGTAAGTAATAAATTTAACTCATATAACTCACAAACAACAGCTGAGCGTCTAGCTAATACTTTTCAATCAAGTATCTCCTATCAAACTAAAATAGCCGGGAAATACCCGCTCACGATGAGGGCAAGCCATAGCCAAAACACACTTACAAAAATGGTAACCATGACCTTACCCGACATGAGCTTTTCTGTGAATCAATTTTATCCGTTCAGGAAAAAAGGAAAAGCCGGACAATTCAAATGGTACGATAATATCACTATGAGTTACAGTATGAACGCGAAAAACGAAGTTTCCATTGCCGATTCATTATTGTTTAAACCGGAGATGTTCGCTCAGATTAGAAATGGGATAAAACACTCCATTCCCATCAGCAGTAATTTAAAAATTTTAAAAGTTTTTAATTTTAACACAACGGCACAGTTTAACAACAGGAACTATTTTAGTAGAACAGAAAAAAGTCGCGTCACTGAAACACTGACCAATGGCCAGGATACCAGCTATTTGAAATTAGATACGATACCCGGGTTTTTCAATGTTTTTGATTATAACTTATCTGCCAATATTAGTACAACCATTTATGGACAAGTTGATTTCAAAAAAACCAGTGCTTTGCGCGCCATTCGCCATGTAGTCACCCCGTCAATTGGGTTCAGATATCAGCCTGACTTTAGTGAACCGGGTTATGGTTATTATGATTACTATTATAAAAATGACGACCATACGGATAGCACCCAATACTCTTATTATGAAAGAAATCTTTATGGCACCGCTCCAGAGGGTAAACAAGGATCTATTAATTTTAGTATTGGTAATAACCTTGAAATAAAAGTCCGTTCAAAAAAAGATACCATTACCGGCACTAAAAAAATTGTCCTGATCAAGAATTTTTCAATTTCGACATCCTATAATATGTTTGCAGATTCATTAAAGTGGGCACCAATTTCGATGAATGGAAATACTAGATTGTTTGATAAACTTGATTTAAATTATGGAAGCTCCTGGGATCTTTATACTGTTGACTCATCTGGAAATAGGATCAATACTTTTGAATGGAAAGCGAACAAAAAATTGCTTCGTCCCATAAATTCATCGTGGCGCTTTGGATTGACTTTCAAATTAAAATCCAAAATGAAAGGATCGGGTGCAGCCGGAGCCAATGAGGGGGAAGGAGAAATTTCTGAAAGGACTTCAAAAACAGCATCTGAAGCCGAGCTAAGAAATATTAACGATCATCCTGAGCAATACATTGACTGGACCATTCCTTGGGAATTGAATATCAATTATAATTTTAACTATTCCAATACTAACAAATATCGAAATTTTGAAAGGGACAAAGAGTCAAAAATCGTTCAAACATTGGGTATAAGTGGAAATGTGAGTGTAACTCCTAAATGGAAGGTTGAATATAGGGCCGATTATGATTTTGAAAATAAAAAAATCTCACTTATTGATTTGAGGATCCTGCGAGATTTACATTGCTGGAGCATGAGTTTTAATTGGATTCCTTTAGGGAACTATAAAAGTTGGAGTTTTTCACTCAATGTTAAAGCATCCGTTTTACAGGACTTAAAGTTGGACAAGAAAAAAGACTTCAGGGATACTTATTAATACCTGCCCATTTTTACCTGCCCATTATTATATCTAAAACCAAATTATTCCGTCATTGTCCTGCTGTTAAATACACATAAGTTGTTTGTTACCAGATTTTGATTTCCATCCAAACCAAAGATTTACACGTTTAAAAATGAACATCGTTAAGAATCAAGTGTTCATCCAAATTTGAAATGCTTACAACGATAAAACTGTTACAGCAACATGAATTGAAAAGAAAAACCCTAAATTTGTTTATCAAAAAACTACCAGAAGATGAAAAAAATAATAAACGTTTCGAATGCCCCAAAACCAATTGCTCCTTATAGTCAAGCCACCTTATCGAATGGAACTTTATATGTTTCGGGGCAAATAGGGATCAACCCTGCAGATGGTAAACTCGTCGAGGGAGGCATTAAAGCTCAAACGAAGCAAATAATGGAAAACATTGGCATGATTTTAAAAGAGGCCGGACTTGATTACAGCGATGTGGTTAAATGTACCATCTTTATGACCGACATGTTTTTTTATACCGATATTAACGAAGTTTATGGAACATTTTTTAAAGAGAATCCACCGGCACGCGAAGCGGTAGCAGTAAAAAGTTTGCCGGCCAACGTGCAGGTTGAAATTTCTTGTATTGCAACTGAATAATTTTTTAACTCCAAGATATAAATCTGATTACCTAAAATTTAGACCTATGAAAAAGATATTTCTAATTCTATTAGTTAGCTTGCTTAGTTTCTCAAACCTGATAGCAGAAGAGGGCATGTGGATCCCTTCTTTATTACAAAAGATGAATGAAGGAGAAATGATCACCATGGGAATGCGCATTACGGCCAAGGATATTTATGACATCAACCATGCAAGTTTAAAAGATGCCATCGTGAGTATTGGTGGTTGTTCCGCTGAAATAATTTCTGATCAGGGATTGTTGATTACGAATCACCATTGTGGGTATAGCCGGATCCAACAACACAGTACGCTCGAACATGATTATTTAACTGATGGTTTCTGGGCCATGAATAAATCGGAAGAATTGCCCAATGCCGGGATGATCGCCCGATTATTAATCAGAATTGATGATGTTTCTTTGGAGGTGTTAAAAGGAGTTGAGAATGCTATGACTGAAGAACAAAGGGATGTCATCATCAAAAAAAACATCAAAGAAATTACCGAAAAAGCCGAAAAGGAGAGTGGATACGAAGCAAGTATCCGACCTTTTTATTACGGCAATCAGTATTTTATGTTTTTAACCGAAACCTATAAAGATGTTCGTTTGGTAGGTGCCCCACCTTCGAACATTGGGAAATTTGGTGGTGATACCGACAACTGGATGTGGCCACGACATACCGGTGATTTTTCTATTTTCAGAATTTATGCAGATAAGGATAATAAGCCTGCTGTTTATTCAAAAGATAACGTGCCTTATAAACCTAAATATCATATTCCAATTTCATTAAAAGGTGCCAATGAAGGCGATTTCACTTTTGTATTCGGATATCCGGGTCGTACCGAAGAATATATTCCATCCTATGGTGTGGATATGAATGTAAATGTGGTGAATCCAGTAATCATCGATTTGCGAACCGAAAAATTAAACATTTTCAAAAAATACATCGAACAGGATCGATTGGTTCGTATTCAATATGCTTCAAAAGCTGCCGGGGTTTCCAATACCTGGAAAAAACTGATTGGTGCAAATAAAGGGCTCATACGCTTTGATGCCATCGCAAAAAAGCAAGCTTACGAAAAAGATTTTATTAACTGGGCAGGTTCCACTCCATCATTAAAATCTGAATACGGAAATCTTATTACGGATTTGGAGAAAGTTTATGGTGAATTGGCACCTTATCAAAAAGCTTCCACTTATTTACGTGAAGCTGGTAATGGGGTTGAGATAATTCGGTTTGCTTCCGGGTTTAAAAGTCTATTGGAAGCAGAAGACGAAGCAAAATTTGAAAAATTGCTGACTTCAAAACAAAAGGATGTTGCTTCCTTTTTTAAAGATTATCATCAGCCAATCGATAAAGAAGTTTTTGAAAAATTACTTGCAATGTATCAAAAAGGATCGGATCCTGCATACCTGCCTGATTTCTTAATATCAATTCAATCTAAATATAAAGGTGATATTGGAAAACTTGCAAATGAAGTTTTTAAAAAATCGATTTTTGCTTCAGAAGCAAAATTGACCGCATTTCTTAAAGATGCTGACTTTGGAAAGCTAAAGAAACTTCAAAATGATCCAGCCTATGAACTCGCGGCCGATTTAGATAAACTGGATGAAGGCAAACTTCAACCTCAAATTAAAAAACTGGGAAATGAACTTGCCAAATTACAGCGGATATACATGAAAGCCCAGATGGAGATGCAGCCCGAAAAAAGATTTTATCCGGATGCAAACTCGACACTCAGGGTGACTTACGGGAAAGTGAAGCCTTTTGATCCTAGTGATGGGGTAAAATACAAACATTTCACAACCATGAAAGGTATTATTGAAAAAGAAGATCCGAACATTTACGATTATGTGGTAGAAAATAAATTAAAGGAACTTTATCAAACCAAAAATTATGGGCCCTATGCTGATCAAGACGGATCGATGCATGTCTGTTTTATTGCAGCAAATCATACTTCAGGAGGTAATTCAGGCAGCCCGATTTTGAATGCCGACGGACATCTGCTAGGGTTGAATTTCGACCGTGTTTGGGAAGGGACCATGAGCGATCTGAATTATGACCCTGATTATTGCAGAAACATTTCAGTTGATATCCGTTATTGTTTATTTATCATCGATAAGTTTGCGGGTGCAGGGCATTTGGTGAAGGAAATGACTATTGTTGAATGATGATTTTTGAATGAGATTATTTTTCTCTGAATGAAAAAATCGATTAAACAAAATAAATGGTATTAACCCCAGAGCAAGCTCTGGACACTTATTCCGGGGTAGCCCAGGAGAATTAAACCAAAGCCTTCTCGTCCGCCGAAGCGGACGCAAAGGCGGATTAAATAATCATCATTTTTACTCTTTAACTTTATTCTTTTTACCCAATGTTAAAAGACTTAATCAAAAAAAATCGAAGTTATCGCAGGTTTTATGAAGAAAAATCAATCACAAAGAAAGCATTGACCTCTTTGGTTGATTTGGCCAGATTATCTCCTTCGGGAAAGAATTTGCAGCCACTCAAATATTTTTTATCCAACGATAAAAAAACAAATGGAATCATTTTTTCAAATGTGGCTTGGGCCGGATATTTAAAAGATTGGGATGGCCCGGTATCAAGCGAAAGGCCATCAGCATATATCATACTATTAGGAGATACAAACTTGACCACTAATTTTGGCCATGACCCCGGAATTGCTTGTCAAAGTATATTATTGGGTGCGGTTGAAATGGAACTGGGAGGTTGTATCATCGGCTCAATAAAAAGAGTTGAGCTTCATAAAAAGCTAAACCTTTCTGATCATCTGGAAATTGTATTAATTATTGCGTTGGGATACCCTAAGGAAAAAGTAGTAATTGAAAAACTCCTATCAGATGATATCAAATATTGGAGAGAAGAAAGCGGTGTACATCACGTGCCAAAACGAAGTTTAGATGATTTAATTATTTAATTAAACCAGCTTTATTTTTGAAGGTAAGCATCACCAAAACAGATGCCTAAGCCCCTTGCTTTTTTAATGAGAGGATGGTCAAGGGGAACATTTCTCAGCTTTCCGCCCACGTCGCTTAATGGAATTGATTCGATCATTTCTCCATTTTTACATACCATTCTGCCATAATCTTCATTCGAAATAAGATCCGCAGCATGCGCACCAAAACGAGTTGCTAAAATCCGATCCATGGCACTTGGACTTCCACCGCGTTGAACATATCCAAGGATAGTTTCCCGTGATTCTAATCCGGTATTGTTCCTGATTTTCTGTGAAATATATCTGGCAGCAGATTTATTCTTGGGTTTCTCGATTCCTTCTGCAACTACAACGATCGAGTACGACTTCTTTTGTTCTGCACGATTCAATAAATATTTATAGATGGCATCAAGGTCATATTTAATTTCCGGTATTAAAATGATATCACCGCCCCCTGCCATGCCTGCATACAATGCCAACCAACCTGCATGATGACCCATAATTTCGATGACCATGATCCGTTTGTGAGAGTTAGCTGTTGAATGAAGCCGATCGATGGCTTCGGTAGCAATTGTAAGGGCCGATTCAAAACCAAAGGTCACATCAGTACCCCAAACATCATTATCGATCGTTTTAGGGATTCCAATAACATTCATTCCTTCTTCTGCCAATTTCGCCGCATTTTTTTGTGTTCCATTGCCACCTATGCAAACCAAACAATCAAGGGCCAATTCATCATAAGTTTTTTTGATGAGTTTTGGTTTATTCACAAAGTTTAGATCCTTTGCCGTTTTTTTAAATGGTTTCTCTCGGGAAGTCCCAAGAATAGTACCTCCAAGAGTCAGAATGCCGGATAGTTGGTTTTCGCTTAAAGTCACATAATCTTTATGGATCAGTCCCGAAAAGCCTGATGAAAATCCTATGACTTCCATTCCATATTTTATGATCGCTGTTTTCCCAACACCTCTGATGGCAGCATTTAAACCCGGGCAATCTCCCCCGGCTGTCAGTATTCCTATTCGCTTAGTTTTCTTTTCTTCCACTTTATTATCTCTGAATGATTGTGAACCTAAGTTACGACTAATTCAGGTAGATGAGCAAAAAGCTTCAGTTAAAATAAAAATGTATTAGTGAACCTGTAAGACTAAGATTCTGAAATCTCAGTCTTATCCACCGGGTAATTTAATTCACCTTCTGATTGAGAGATAATTAAATTGATGGTAGAATCGCCGGTAACATTTATTACAGTTCGTAACATATCCAATGGACGATCAACCCCTAAAACCAAAGCAATACCTTCCACAGGCAAACCAACACTACCCATAACGATAAGGATCATAACAATACTTCCTCCAGGTACTGCAGGTGTTCCAATAGAAGATAATGTTGCCGTTAGAACAATAATAATTTGTTGCCCGATACTTAGGTCAATCCCATATACCTGTGCAATAAATAATGCCGCTACAGCCTGATAAAATGCAGTAGCATCCATATTGATGGTAACGCCAATTGGCAAAACAAAGTTGGAGATCTTTTCGGAAGCGCCCAATTCCTGTACATTTTGCCTCATGGTCACAGGTAAAGTTGCAGCACTTGAACTTGTAGAAAAGGCAACTAATTGAGCTGGTAACATTGCCTTATAAAAATCTTTCAATTTGATCCTGGTAAATAATTTTATATATGTTGAGTAGAAAATAAAAATAAGTGATAGCAATCCAATTACAACAGTAAAAAAATATCTTCCGAGTGCAATGAAAATATCAGTATCACCTGAAAAATCAACAATTACTCCAGCAAGTAGTGCAAATACACCAATAGGGGCGAACTTCATGATAATGTCGATGATCTTAAGTACGATCGAATTTAAGGAGCCGATAAAATTACTTACATAGACGCTTTTTTGACCCACCATTACCATTGCCACTGCAAACAAAATGGCGAAGAATATTATCTGCAACATCTTCGAATTATCCGAAGCTGCCAAAAAGAAATTATCCGGAACCATGTCTTCAAGAAACTGCAATGGATATGATTTTGATTCCTCCGCCAATTGCTGTTTAGCATTTAGCGTATTCTCCCACCTTTGTTGATACAATGCTTTCTTTTCGGCAGGAAATGTATTTCCGGGCTGTGCAATATGTCCAACTAAAATCCCAAAAGACGTAGCGATTAAAGTTGTGACAAGGTAATAAATCATAGTTTTCATGCCAATTCTGGAAAGCTTTGAAATATCAGTTAAGCTTGAAATTCCTTTGACCAATGATACAAAAATCAGCGGTACAGCTATCATTTTTAAAAGCTTCAAGAATATTGTTCCAAAAGGCTTTACCCAATCGAGGGTAAATTTTTCACCGCCAACTTTTGTTGCAATTAAACCCCAAATTAAACCTAGAACCATCCCAAGAATAATCTTTCCCCAAATAGGTAATTTTTTCCACATATCAATCCAGTTTTATTATTTTAAGAAGTATAGTTTTTTTGAACACTATAATCCAATTCATTTTCACTGTGTGCCACGATTGCTGCTACAGCCGAATCGCCAGTCACATTAACTGCAGTTCGAATCATGTCTAACGGACGATCAATCCCTAAAATTAAAGCCAAACCTTCAGCCGGAATACCTGACGCACTTAAAACGATTACCATCATGATAATACCACCTCCTGGAACTCCAGGAGTACCAATCGAAGCAAGCGTTGCGGTAAGGACGATCGTTAATTGTTGCATGAGTGTTAACTCTAAACCGAAAACCTGAGCAATAAAAATCGCTGAAATACATTGATAAAAAGAAGTTCCGTTCATATTGATAGTTACCCCAACCGGTAATACAAAATTTGCAACACCTTCTGATACCCCTAATTCTTTTGTACATTGACGTAAAGTAACAGGTAATGTTGCAGCACTTGAGCTGGTTGAAAACGCTACCATTTGAACAGGAAAAAGTGCTTTAAAAAACGTTTTAAGCTTAATCTTAGTAAATAATAAAATGAAAGGCGGATACAAGAATAGAATTAATCCTACAAGCCCCAAACAAACAAGTAATGCATATTTACCAAGTGCCAGAAACAAATCTGCATCGCCCGAAAAATCTGTGACTAATGAGGCTAGTAATGCAAATACGCCAATGGGGGCAAATTTCATGATAATGTCAACAATTTTCAAGACAATATCGTTTAAGCTGTCAAACAAATTTTTAACGGCTAAAACCTTTGAGCTTTCTAAAAGGATCATAGAAATTGCAAATAATATTGAGAAAAATATCACCTGCAACATCTTGGTATTGTTACTCATAGCTAGAAATATATTATCAGGAACCATTTCCTCGATAATATAAAGAGGTGAACGATCTTTAACTTCAGCAGCCTGTAATTGTTTATCTTTAACTGTTTGCTCATACTGAGCCTGCATCTCTTTTCGCTTTTCTTCAGGGAATGTACTTCCTGGTTTCAGTGCGTTGACCAAAACCAAACCAATGATGATTGATATTACGGTTGAAACCAAATAAAGAGAGATCGTTTTGATGCCGATTCGTGAAAGTTTGGATATATCAGTTATGCTGGTAACCCCTTTCACAAGAGAAATAAAAATTAAAGGAACCGCGATTAATTTCAATAATTTAATAAAAATGGTTCCCCAAGGTTTGATCCAATCAGAAGTAAGTTTTTCTAGTCCAAGATTAACTGCAATAAGCCCCCAAATAACTCCGAGGATCATACCAATAATAATTTTTAACCATAGTGGGATTTTTTTTCTCATAATGCAGACATTTTTATTCGTAAATTCTTAAACCGAAAGATGCAAATATATTGTTTTATTAATTGGATCGACAATTAATCACCCCCTGTGAAAATTTAGAATGCTTCTGAATACTTGTCTAATCCAAGAATGTGTTCGAATTTTCATTAGGTAAAACATGTATTCCTATCAGAAATAGAATCTTAACAACGACTGCATAAGGAAATGAGGGTAAATCAAATAATACAGAAGCCAACTTCCACTCTTGTATTTATAATTCCACACAAGTATGAAGAGTTACGATTACATCACAATATCAGATAATATCCAGATTAGCCAAGGGTATTTATTTTTTGGTAAAATTTATACTGGAAAGTAAAAACGAGTAAATTTGGTTTCTGAAAAAAAAGAATAATCTATGTTTTTATATTAAACCTATCTGTTATTTCAAACAAACTAACCTACAATTTTAAATAAAACCAGCCTATGAATCCTTCAATTTATGATCCTTGGTCTCTTTTCACCGACTTTGGGATTATCTTCGGCCTACTCTTAATGGGGAAACTTATTCGTGTAAAAGTTAAATTTGTTCAACAATTATTCATTCCACCAAGCCTTATTGCAGGATTTCTAGGACTAGCCCTCGGACCCAATGGCATTGGAGTACTCCCTTTTTCCAATTATCTTGGTACATACTCAGCCATATTAATTGCCCTTGTTTTTGCGTCACTTCCTCTCTCATCCCCTAAATTTACTTTCAAAGAAGTGAGAGGAAGGGTGGGATCTATATGGGCTTATGCCCAGTTGGGAATGTTGCTTCAATGGTCAATTGCAGGATTCTTTGGGTTATTTGTATTGAACATAATTTGGCCAAATCTTAACGCAGCATTTGGAATTATGCTACCTACAGGTTTTTATGGCGGACACGGCACAGCAGCAGCAATGGGAGCAGCATTTGAGGGTCTTGGCTGGGATGAAGCAAGAAGTTTAGCAATGACAACAGCAACTGTAGGAATAATACTCGCTATAGTAGGTGGACTGGTACTGGTGAAGAGGGCTGCAAAAAAAGGAGATACCGAATTTATCAAAGATTTCTCAGAACTTCCGGATGATTTAAGAACAGGACTTATTCCAAAAGAAAAAAGAGAAGATGCCGGAATGAGCACCACCTCTTCTATTTCAATTGATTCGCTAGCATTTCACCTTGCAATGGTTTTTCTTATTGCCTTTATTGGCTATTTAGTAAGTCAGGGAGTGAAAAGTTATGCTCCAAAATTGGAATTACCGGTCTTTTCATGCGCATTCATCATAGGGTTAATTTTTAAAAAAATATCTGATAGGTTTAATATTACAGATTATATTTGCCCGAATCAGGTTTCCAGATTAAGCGGGACATTCACAGATTTGTTGGTTGCTTTTGGTGTTGCTTCGATCAAATTAAGCATTGTTGTAAAGTATGCGGTCCCTCTGATAATACTGTTAATCTTTGGATCAATACTGGCCTGGTCGGTTTCATTTTTCCTTGGCAGGAGATTACTTAAAAACTATTGGTTTGAAAGGTCAATCTTTGCATGGGGATGGTGGACCGGTACAATGGCAATGGGAATCGCTTTGCTTCGGATCGTGGACCCCAAGATGAAGAGTAAAACACTGGATGACTATGCTCTTGCATATTTGCCAATAGCACCCGTAGAAATATTGATTATTACATTTGCTCC
Source organism: Bacteroidetes bacterium HGW-Bacteroidetes-17 (assembly GCA_002840985.1). Taxonomy (GTDB): domain Bacteria; phylum Bacteroidota; class Bacteroidia; order Bacteroidales. Next base: position 14,526 of record PHDM01000015.1, on the reverse strand, counting down.
TATTTTATTTGTAAACGGATATGGGGCATGGTTTCTTTCAGCATTATTGTTAATGGCTGTACTTATTCTAATCCTTGCTAAAAAGATGTCATGGATAATTAAAAGAAAAAAGTAAAAAAGGGACAATTCGTTAATCAATGGTATAAAGATCTTTGCTATGGTGACGATTTTTGTAACACATATATGACTCTTTGCAAGAAATATTCAGAGGATAATCTGACGTGAAAATATCTGATAAAATTATCTGGGGTTTTTTTATCTCTTCAAAGGGTTTCTCCCTTTTTTATTGAAACATAGCTTTCTTTTCGGAAGGAAAAGCATTTTCAGACTCAACGGTGTATCAATACAAAGTTCTGATAAAATTTTGTGACAATGCAATATCCAATAGTTTTCATGCTAATCATTGAAAGTATTAATGTCTCAATTGGCCTTGAAATTCGCTGTAACGATAACCTAAAGATCAATGGTACAACAATCATTTTAACACCTTCAAGAATATTGATCAAAAATTATCGACAATCAAGGTTAAATTTTTCTCAGAATATACAGTAACAATTGGTACCCTAATTAAACCAAGAACCATTCCTCATATAATTTTCCCAAAATCTGTAATTTTTCCCACAGAATAATCAAGTTATATTATTTTAAGAAGAATAGTCCTTTTGCACAGAATAATCAAGTTCATTTTCGCTATGTGCAATGACAACAGCAACAATAGCATCTCCAGATACATTCACCGCCGTACGGATCATATCTAACGGGCGGTCAATTCCAAGAATAAGCGCAAGTCCTTCTGCCGGGATTCCGGCTGCCCCTAAAACGATCACCATCATGATGATTCCACCGCCTGGAACACCTGGTGTTCCGATGGCAGCAAGGGTAGCAGTAAGCACGATTGTTAATTGTTGCATCAGTGTTAATTCCAAACCAAATACCTGTGCGATGAAAACAGCAGAAATTGCCTGATAAAATGATGTTCCATTCATATTCACGGTGGCACCTATCGGAAGCACAAAATTCGCGACACTTTCTGAAACACCCAATTCTTTATTGCACTGACGCATATTTACTGGTAGAGAGGCATTGCTCGAACTCGTTGAAAAAGCAACCATTTGAGTTGGTAAAAGGGCACGGAAAACGGTTTTTAATTTAACTTTTGTAAAGAGTAAAATCATGGGTGGGTATAAAACAAACAATAAGCCAATAAGCCCAAAACTGACCAGCATGGCATATTTACCAAGTGCCCAGAATAATCCGGCATCGGCAGAGAAATCTGAAATTAAGGCTGCCAGTAATGCAAAAACACCTATTGGCGCAAACTTCATGATGATGTCGACAATCTTAATAATAATTTCATTCAAACTATCAAATAAATTTTTTACCGACAATACCTTCTGACTATCAAGAAGGAGCATCGCAACTGCGAATAAAATTGAGAAGAATATGACCTGGAGCATTTTAGTATTATCCGAGGCAGCTTTAAAAATATTATCCGGGACAATGTCTTCAATGATGTAAAGTGGGGATCGATCTTTGACATCATTTGCCATCTGTTCTTTTTCCTTAATATTCTGCTCGTACATCATTTGAAATTCCTTACGCTTTTGCTCTGGAAAAGTATCACCTGGCTTTAGTGTATTAACGAGGAACAAACCAAATGCAACAGAAATGATGGTTGACACCATATAAAGAGTCAATGTTTTAATTCCGATTCGCGTAAGTTTAGAGACATCCGTAATACTGGTTACCCCTTTCACAAGTGAAATAAAAATGAGGGGAACGGCAATTAATTTTAATAGCTTTATAAAAATTGTACCCCAGGGCTTAATCCAATCGGAAGTAAATTTTTCTAATCCTAGATTTACAGCAATAAGTCCCCAGACTACACCGAGAATCATTCCAATTATAATTTTTAACCAGAGAGGGATTTTCTTTTTCATAACAAGGTAATATTAATAACAGCCATTTTCGTGAGCGATGCAAATATATTATTTTTTACGAATAAAAATCAGCCTTCCTAATAACATATCGATAACCTTCAAAGTTTAATCTATGAATATAATTTGGCATCCTGATCATCACAATTAATGAGAACTAATGAACCAAGTAAGATAAATATGGAAACTTGGGAAACTTTTAACTATTTTTTTGTTTCCAATTTAATAATTTGTTTATATTTGCCGAAATTTTAATCCAAAAACAATGGATCAAAGCTTACAAGAAATAATGGAAAAGGCACGTGATCTTTCTTTTACATATGGCATTCGCAGGATGTCACTTAATGAAATAAGATCAAAGCTGGCTGTTTCAAAAACTGATTTTAATAAACATGTTAAGAGCAAGAATGATTTTGTTGTTAAGCTGTTAGAATTTGAAAGAGAACGATTCAAGTCAATTTTTGATGAATATAATTTTGAGGGAGTTAATGCAATCGACATCTTATTAACTGTTGGCAAAGAGGTGGCCTTGCGATTTAAAGACGTTTATCCATCTTTAACTTATGAGTTGAATAAATATTACCCTGAGCTTTATCAACAGCATTTTGAAATTAGGAAAAACTTTGTATTTGATAAAATCAAAATAAATTTAACCAAAGGTATTGACCAAGGTTTTTATCGTCAGGACTTAAGTATCGAGTTGGTTGCCCGATTGTTCATAAGCCGGTTAATTGACCTGCACAATCCTGAATTTTTCCCTCCCGAAAAATTTTCATATGACACCTTATTCAATTTCATGTTTGATCACCTTATCAGGGGAATAGCCAATAGTAAAGGTCTTCAATATTACGAAGAGAAAATTAAATCACTAAATACACAATCAATTTAAAAACAAATGAGAAATATTAGCTTAACAGCACTTATTGTTGCTTTAATTTCATTTTGGGATATAGCTTACTCACAAGATAAGTCTTCCTTTTCGCTCAGTGAAGCCATTGAATTTGCATTAAAGAATAACCATAATGTGAAAAATGCTCAAACTGATGTTGAATTGGCACGTCAAAAAGTTAGGGAAACGACTGCCATTGGTTTGCCACAGGTAAATGGGAAAATTACCAATACAAATTACATTAATATCCCTACTACCCTGATGCCGGATTTTCTTTCCCCAATCATACATAAAGTCAATGAAGATGATTTTGGATTGACACCGATAAATCCTTTAGGTGATGCCACCTTTTTCCCAGCTCAATTTGGTACTAAATACAATGCATCTGCAGAATTATCTGTAGCCCAACTCATTTTTAATGGTTCATATCTTGTAGGTTTGCAAGCGGCAAAAGCATATTTGGAACAGTCAAAAGTTCAACTTGCAAAAAACAACATTGACACAAAAGAGCAAATATCAAAAGCCTATTTTCTGGTACTTACAACTGAACAAAATAAAATTGTCCTTGACAGCACTTTAAATAGCTTAAAAAATATGGCTGTTGAAACTGCCGAAATTTATAAACAAGGATTTGTTGAAGAACTGAACGTAGATCAGTTAAACTTGATGGTTAAGGATCTTGAAACTACCCTCGTTTATGTAAACAATCAAATCATTCTTTCACGATATTATTTAAAGCTTTTAATGGGTTTTGACATTAATGAACCAATTTATTTAAGTGATCAGATAGAAAGTCTTTTATCTAAATATTCCGAAACCGACTTATTAATTGCACCTTTCGATTATAATCATCATATTGATTATAAAATATTACAGAACCAGAAAGACTTATCCCGATTATCACTTAAAAACGAACAATCGACTTATTTACCTTCAATCTCAGGTTTTTTCACTGCGCAAACCAACGCGATGCGGGATAAATACAACTTCTTTTCTGGTGGTGAACGCTGGTTTCCAACAACGGTTTGGGGTATACAAATGGATATCCCGATTTTTAGTAGCGGCTCACGAGGTTCCAAAGTTCAGCAAGCAAAACTAAATCTTCAGAAAGTCAACGAAATGGGATTACAATTACAGGAAAGCCTTACTATTGAAGAAAAGAATACAAAAACCAATTTTAAAAATGCCTTACTTATTCTGGATAATAAAAAAACCAGTTTGATTTTGGCTAAAAAAATATATCAAAATACCAGCTTGAAGTTTTCGGAAGGTATTTCATCAAACATGGATTTATTACAGGCCTATAATCAGTATTTAGCAGCTGAATCAGAACATAATAATGCAATCCTGGAGCTGGTTAATGCGAAGATAGCTCTGGAGAAATTATTTACTGAATAAATTTTTAAACAGATTTGGCATGTTGTGTTGTAGTGGAAAGGAAGAAAGTATCTTAAAAAAGTCCCTAGAGCTTTTTAGCATTTATGGTATCAGAAGTGTTTCAATGGATGATATTTCAACTAGCCTGGGGATTTCAAAGAAGACACTTTACCGCTTTGTGAAAGATAAAGAAGAACTGATAAGTAAGGTTATTGCAGGGACTTTTAAAGAAAACTCAGAAAAAATTGAAAGTATGCTAGATCCTTCCTTTAATGCCATCGAAGAAGTTTTATCAGTCGTTCGATTTTTTACTGAAATGCATAAATCCCATTCCTCAAATATGATTTTTGACCTTCAAAAATTTTATCCGGAAACATATAGTGTTTTTCGTAAAAACCGGAATGACAAATTAACTTCCTTTTTTGAAACCAATATCGAAAAAGGGATCAATGAAGGACTTTATCGCGAAAACCTGGATGTGAATGTAGTTAAGAAAATTATCATTCATTTATCCGAAAGCATTATTGAAAGTGACAATTTTACTTTTGAGGAAATCACATCTCCTCATTTTATCATGGAAATGTATTCATATCATCTTCATGGAATCGTTAGTGAAAAAGGACATGAATTTTTAAATCAGGAATTAAAAAAATAAACAAATAAACAAATGAAAAAATTAATTATTGCAGTACTGATGTTGGGTTTAGCCAGTTGTGGATCTAAATCTGATAGTGAGGCTAAAAAAGCTGAACTTGCTAGTTTAAAAACAGAATTAAATACAATTCAAAATAGAATTGAAGCATTGGAAAAAGAGCTTGAAAACGCTCAGGATGCAAAAAGTATCCAATCTTATAAAAGTCTGGTTACCATTAAAGAGCTTAAACCGGAATCTTTCAATCACTTTATTGAAATTAATGGTAATGTTGAAGCTGTTAATGCCGCGTTTATCAGTCCTGAAATGTCCGGACAAATTAAGAATATTTATGTGAAAGAAGGTGAGTATGTTAACGAAGGGAAATTACTCGCCAAATTAAATACCTCGATGATCGAAAAGAGCATGGATGAAATTAACACCGGATTAAAACTAGCAACCACTATTTTCACCAAGCAAAAGAATTTGTGGGATCAAAATATTGGATCTGAAATCGACTATTTGACAGCTAAAAATACCAAGGAAGCTTTGGAGGATAAGCTAGAAACGATTAAAGCGCAATTAGATTTAGCGTTTATCAAAGCTCCTTTTGATGGGATCATTGATAATGTGATTCAAAAAGAAGGAGAATTAGCTACCCCCGGGATGCAAATGATGGAACTTGTCAGTCTTGCCAAACTAAATATCAATGCTGATATGGCAGAATCTTATTTGCCTTCCGTTCACAAAGGGGATAAAGTTGAATTAAGCTTCCCGAGCTTTCCTGAGCTTGATATGGTAGTTCCGATTCATCGTATTGGGAACATTATAAATCCAAACAACCGAACGGTAAGCATTCAGCTCCAAATCAATAATAAAAATGGAATGTTAAAGCCAAACGGATTGGCTCTGATCAGGATTAATGATTTTTCATCCGACGCGACTTTGGTCGTTCCATCCATCATTATAAAACAGGATATAAAAGGCTCTTTCTTATATGTTGCCGAACAGGCCAACTCTCTGTTGATTTCCAAAAAAAGATATGTAAAAACAGGGGCTTCTTTTATGGATCAAACCATGATTGTTGAAGGATTATCAGTGGGCGAAAAAGTAATCATCGAAGGATATAATCTAATATCCGATGGATCTGAAATTAAAATAAATTAAGTTTTATCTGAATAATGTTTATTAGATAAGTATGAAAGAAAATGTTGAAAAAGTAATCAGAGAGTTTAAGCTGACCACTCTGGCTATTAAAAATAAAAATACGGTATTTCTCCTTACAATTGCATTAGCTGCCTTTGGATTATTTTCCTATGTTCAGCTTCCAAAAGAATTACAACCAGATATTTCAGTACCTTGGATATTAGTTACAACGGTTTATCCGGGCAATGCACCCGTTGATATTGAAAACCTCATCAGTAGACCTTTGGAGAAAGAAATTGAGACCATCAAAGGCATAAAAAAAATGACCTCAACTTCTGCACAGGATTATTCATTGGTTTTTATAGAGTTCAACACGAATGTTGAAATTTCAAAAGCATTAAGCGATGTTAAAGATGCAGTTGATAAAGCAAAGAGTGAATTACCCAATGATTTGGATAGTGACCCGGTAGTTGATGATATTGAAATGTCGGAATTTCCGGTCATCAATATCAATTTATCAGGTGATTATAGTTTGATCGAACTCAAAAAATATGCTGAATTTCTTGAAGAGGAGATCGAAACTATTAATGAAGTTGCCCGAGTTGATATTACAGGAATAAATGAGCGCGAAATCAAGATCAACGTTGACATGCATAAACTGGCTTCCAATCAGCTTAATTTTGACGATATAGAAAATGCAATTGCGGCTGAGAATGTTTCAATTTCAGGAGGGGAAATTAAATTGGGAGGTACTCGCAGATCCATCAGAACGATGGGAGAGTTCACCAGCATGAAGGAAATTGAAAATATCATCATTAAAAACGAAGATCAAAATATTGTTTACTTGAAGGATGTTGCCGAAGTTATTGATGGATTTGCAGAGCCCAATAGTTTTGCACGCTTAAATAAACAACCGGTTGTGTCGCTTCAGATAGTTAAAAAAAGTGGTGAAAACATTCTGGCTACAACAGATCAGGTTTTTGAAATTCTGGATAAAGCTAAAAACGAACACTCTTTACCTGCAAACCTGAACATTTCGATCACGAACGATACCTCAGCGATGGTTCGGATGCAACTAAGCAACCTGGAGAATAGTATTATCCTGGGGATGCTATTCGTGATCATTGTTTTATTTTTCTTTTTAGGGACCCGTAATGCACTTTTTGTGGGTTTTGCAATACCAATGTCTATGTTCCTTTCTTTTGTTATTTTATCGCTCATGGGCTATCGTATTAATATGATGGTTTTATTCGCTTTAATCCTTGCATTAGGTATGCTTGTTGACAATGCCATCGTTGTTGTCGAAAATATTGTCCGCTTTAATAATAAAGGATACGGGATGTTCAGATCAGCCAAAGATGCCGTTGGGGAAATTGCCATGCCAATTATTTCGTCAACATTGACTACATTGGCCGCCTTTTTCCCTTTAATTTTTTGGGACTCGATCATCGGTGAATTTATGAAATACCTACCCATAACTTTGGTTGTAGTTTTGACTTCGTCATTATTTGTTGCATTGGTTATTATCCCTGTTTTTGCTGCTACATTTAATCCTATTCAACAATTAAAACCAAGCAATAAAAGAAAAGTCAATATCCGTGTGTTGATACTTATGGCAATAGCAGCCATCTTTTATGCAATGGGGAGTTATGTTATCGCAAATTTAATTGTGATTGGCTCTATGGTTACCTTGTTCAATGTTTACTATTTTAAATCAAAGGGACAATGGTTTCAGGATGTTGGCTTACCCCGACTTGAAAACTTTTATTTAAAAGTCTTACAATTCGCGTTGAGAAAAAGAAATCCATACTATTTTATTGGCGGAACAGTCGTTCTTTTGATTTTTACATTGATCATCCTTGGCTTAAGGCAGCCCAAAGTATTGTTTTTCCCGGATGGTCAACCTAAATACATTAATGTATTGGCCGAATTGCCGATTGGTTCAGACATCACTGTTTCAAACGAGCTTATGTCAAATCTCGAAGATAAAGTGATCGAGGTTTTAAAACCTTATGGTAAAGTTGTTGAATCAGTACTTACAAATGTCGGTACCGGTTCAAATAGCGAGGATGATTTCATGGCTGTTGGGGAAACCCCCCATAAGGGTCGGATAACTGTTACGTTTGTGGATTATGAATACCGTGATGGACTTAATACATCCGAATTAATGAAAGAAGTTAGTGATGAAATAATTGGGAAGTACCCTGGCGTTTTAATTTCTGTTGAGAAAAACAGCATGGGGCCACCTACCGGAAAGCCTATTAATATCGAGATCAGTGGCAAAGAATTTTCTAAAATACTTGCATTAACAGATACGATTGAAACCTTTATAGAAGAAGCAAAAATTGATGGTATTGAGGGTTTCAAAATTGATTTGGATATTGGGAAACCGGAGATGATTGTTCATATTGATCGTGATAAAGCCAGACGTTTTGAATTGTCAACTGCTCAAATTGCGATGACGCTAAGAACTGCATTATTCGGAAAAGAAATATCAGATTATAAAGTTGGTGAAGATGAATATCCCATCCAATTAAGATTGATGGATAAATATCGTTATAATGTACCTGGCTTACTAAACCAAAAAATGACTTTCCGGAACAATAGTGGTAAAATAATCCAAATTCCAATTTCAGCTTTGGTTTCCGTAGATTACAGTACAACCTATGGAGCTGTTAAACGCAAAAATACCGATAGGGTTGTTACACTTTACTCTAACGTTATTGAAGGATTTAATGCCAATGAAATCAATATTAAGATTAAAGAACGACTTAAAGGCTTTGAATTACCTGTTGGATACCAATACTCATTTACCGGCGAGCAGGAAGATCAGCAGGAATCAACCAGCTTTTTAGCTCGTGCCTTGCTTATTGCCATGTCCTTAATTCTGATCATTTTGGTGACACAATTTAATTCAGTAGTAAAACCATTGATCATTCTAACAAGTGTTTTATTTAGTACGATTGGGGTATTTGGAGGAATTGCGACCTTTAATATGGATATTGTGATTATTATGACTGGTATCGGTATTGTTTCTCTTGCTGGAGTTGTTGTAAACAATGCTATTGTTTTGGTAGATTACGTTGATTTATTAAAACGTAGAAAGCGCGAGGAACTTGGAATGGAAGAGGATGCAATGTTGAATCCCGAACAATCAATTGATTGCGTTGTAGAAGGAGGGAAGACCAGATTACGACCTGTTTTGTTAACTGCTATTACAACAATTTTAGGACTGATCCCAATGGCTATTGGAATGAACATTAATTTTAATACACTTTTAACGAATTTCGATCCACAGTTTTCAATTGGTGGCGATATGGTCACATTCTGGGGTCCTCTTTCGTGGACGGTAATATTTGGATTAACCTTTGCCACATTTTTGACCCTGATAGTAGTTCCAACTATGTACCACACTGCCTATATGGTTAAAGCTAAAATAAAGGGTATTATTTAAAATATAAAAGGGGGCTTTCGCCCCCTTTTATTGTCATGCTAGCTATATTAGTTTACTTAGTCAAGCCCTCCATTAATCTTTCACATTTCCAGGAGTACTCATAAATTTCATGAAAGTTCCTCTTGTGAGAAACCAATTGAAATACTAATTGAAAAAATTGATGAAAGTAATCCTGCCTTCATACAAAAGCTTTTACATATGTTAGAGTTTAGATACAAATGTAATCTTCTCTTAATCCCGATCCAAAAAATATTCTATGATATTTATCATGGCTAAAGAAAACAGAGGTCTTTTAATTATCATCCGAATACCATTCGGCAACAGAAGTAGCTGTTTCCCTAAGTTTTAAACTAAATAGTTTTACGTTATTTGGAATTTGAGAAATGATGGAATTAGCAAAGTCAATCAGTAATAGTTCACTTGTTGGCTGGTAGTCAACCGGAATTATTTTATCGAAATTGTGTTTAAGTTCGTCCATCAAGGAATTTGCAACATCTTTATGTATTACCAATGCATGATCAAACTTATTTATGATCGATCCTTTTACTATGGTCTTTAAATCACCAAAGTCCATTACCATGCCTGCATCTGCTTGGTCCTGCTTTGGATTTGGCTCACCAATAATTGTTACACTTAACGTATAGGAATGACCATGTATGTTTTTACATAAGCCTTTATGATTAGGAAGAGAATGAGCCATCTCAAACCTAAACTCTTTTGTGATTCTTATTTTTGTTTTCATGATATGGGTCAAGTTAAATAAATCCAAGTAATTCGATGCCGTTTTTGAGTGCTAAACCAACAAACATTATACCTCCTAAAAATATTGCTTTATTACCCAGTAAGTAATTTCCGGTTCGTTTTCCGATAATCATTCCTGAGATACTTAAAATTAATCCAAAAACAATCATCGGAATTAAAAACAAATTTATTTCAATCTTGGTAAAGGCGAAACCTATTCCGATAATGAAAGCAGGTAACCCCAAAGCAATTGCCAATACAAAAACAACCTTAAAATCCCCATATCGATAGGTAACATTTTCAGGATCTGTTTTCAATGATCTTATAATCATCCTAATACCTATGATTATTTCCAGAGTAAAAAACACCCATTCGTTTGTCCATTTCATGAATGCCAGAATTATAATCCCGGCCCAATAACCAATCCATAATAATGAAGCTGGTATAAAAGTGAATAAAGCAGTTAATCTTATCTTTTCGAATATCGTAAGACATTTTTGAACGTTTGCAACCAGTGACAATGCGAACATCCCACTTGTAATCGAAAAAGCAATTAATATAAGATCAAGTAAATTCAATCTGTTTGACTATTTATAAATTAATTCAACGATTTTTTCAAGTCCTTCAGCATCTGCCTCATCAAAAGAATTTAATTCCTGACTATCAACATCCAATACACACATGATCTCACCTTTTTTGTTTTTAACAGGAATTACGATTTCTGACTTTGATCTGGAATCACAAGCAATATGTCCTGCGAAATCATGAACATCAGAAACAATCACTGTTTTACCAGAATTAATAGCAGCCCAACAAACACCGGTATTCTTTTTTAAGTGAATGCAGGCAACCGCACCCTGGTATGGGCCAACAATTAATTCTCCCTCAATAAGCCGATAATAGCCGGTCCAGAAAAAATAATCAAATTTATGATGTAAAACAGCTATAATCGTTGATTGGTTTGCAACAGGATCAGTACTGTCTTTTAACAATTCGTCAAGTTGAGCATAAACACGCTTATATCTGTTTAGTTTTTTAGTTTTATCCATGAGTAAATTCGTATCGTAAGTTCAATGTATTCACGATACAAAAATAGATAATAAATAAATCGAATGTTTAACTAAATTTTTTCAAGCTCAACCGTAAAATGTCTTAAAATTGGTGCTTCAGAAACAATTTTATAACCTCTTTTAATCTGATTTCTCCTTTCAAAAACATTGATGATGGTCGCTGCCACATAATCCATATGATTGTTGGTATATACCCTTCGCGGTAAAGCTAATCTAATTAATTCCAATTCAGGATACCTGTTTTCGCGGGTAATTGGATCACGATCGGCCATGATGGTTCCAATCTCGACTGCTCTTACGCCACCTTCTATATAAATCTCTACAGCAAGCGATTGAGCAATATATTCTTCTCTTGGGATATTTGAGAGGAATTTTTTTGCATCAATAAAAATAGCATGTCCACCAAAGGGCACTAACACAGGAACACCATGATCAAGGAGTTTTTGTCCCAGATATGCAACTTGACCAATACGGGTTTCTAAATAAGCAAATTCAGTACCTTCATCCAAGCCTTGAGCCAATGCATTCATATCACGTCCTGACATGCCCCCATAAGTCAAATAACCTTCAAACATGATATTATATACCGAAGCCTTTTTGTAAAGCTCAACGTCTTTAAAAGCGACAAATCCGCCCATATTTACGATGGCATCCTTTTTACTACTCATGGTCATCCCATCAGCATATGAAAACATCTCCTTTACAATTTGCTTGATAGATTTATCGGCATATCCTTTTTCCCGGGTTTTTATGAAATATGCATTTTCGGCAAAACGTGCTGAATCAAAAAATACGGGTATTTTATATTGTGAGGCGAGTTTATAAACTTCCTTTAAATTCTGCATGCTGACAGGCTGTCCGCCTGAAGAGTTGCATGTAATCGTTACAATAATTACGGGAATTCGCTCACTTGCATTGTTGCTCAATACCGTTTCTAATTTTTGAAGATCAATGTTCCCTTTAAAAGGATGAATTATCGAAGGATCAAAAGCTTCATTGATGGTGCAATCAACTGCAGTCGCTTTTCTAAATTCAATGTGACCCTTGGTTGTATCAAAGTGCGTATTACCAGGCACCAAATCCCCTGTTTTCACCATAGCCGAAAACAATACATTTTCGGCAGCTCGCCCTTGGTGTGTTGGTAGAAAATGATCAAAACCTAAAATATTTTTGATGGCATTTTTCATTTTAAAAAAAGAAGAAGCGCCTGCATAGCTTTCATCGCCCAGCATCATCTCGGCCCATTGTTTATCGCTCATTGCTCCGGTACCGGAATCTGTCAGCAGATCTATGAAAACCTGGTCACTCCTTAAATTAAAAAGATTGTATTTTGCTGCTGCAATCCATTCTTCGCGTTCTTCGCGTGTGCTTTTTCTGATCGATTCGATCATTTTTATTTTATATGATTCTGCAAATGGTAATTCCATAACCCTAATGTTTAGTTTAATAAGATTGTTGAAAGAAGTAGTGGTGATAAAAATTAAACTTTAATACAGGAATGCATCACGTTCTTTAATGTTCACGAAATTGTGCTTTTTACTTAAGTTAACCATTGAGATCATCTTGTTGTGTAAATTTCTCCAGCAAAAATACAAAATTTATGAGTTTCAAATCCAATCAATTTTATGAAGCATTTTTAATCCAATAAAAATATTGAAAATAACAGATGAAAAGCCAGGGTTCAAGATCACATTTCTTTTGTAAGTATAATGATCGTATTTTCTTTAAGTTATTGTTAAAAAATTCACAATAAGCGTTTGCAGCTCATTTAAATTTTATACTTTTGCAAAAAATAATGAAGGGTATTTATTTTAATAGAAAAAGGGATGATTAAGCATTTATCGGAAATTGTAGAATTAGCAAAAAATAAAAGAACCAGAAAACTTGTAGTTGCTTCAGCAGGAGATCAGCATGTTTTAGAAGCTATTAGCAATGCGAGAGCTGAAGGAATCATAGAACCAATTTTGGTAGGTGATGAGAGAAATATCAGGGACATCGCAAAAAAAATAAACTTTAATCTTGATGGCATTCGGGTTATAAATATTGAAGATAAAGATCAAGCAGCACTTATGGCTGTTTCACTCATAAAAAACGGTGAAGCAGAAATATTAATGAAAGGACTGGTTAGTACAGGAATTTTAATGAAATGTGTACTTGACAAAGAAAAGGGACTAAGAAAAGGAGGCACTCTAAGTCACGTAGCTCTTTTTGAAACGCCATTCTATCATAAATTATTAGGAGTAACTGATGCAGCGATGAATGTATCTCCTGATCTTGAGACCAAGATTGCAATTATTGAAAATGCAATTCAGGTATTTCATGGGTTAGGCAATCCAAATCCAAAGGTTGCTATTGTTGGATCTGTCGAAACCGTAAATCCAAAAATGGAAGCTACCATGCATGCAGCAACCATTTCGATGATGAATTACAGAAAGCAGATTAAAGGCTGTATCATAGATGGTCCCTTGGCTATTGACAATGCAGTTTCTAAAAAAGCTTCAGAACTTAAAAATATTACCAGTGATGTTGCCGGTGATGTTGATTTGATCTTAGGACCAGACATTGATGGTGCAAATATTTTATACAAAACTTTAAGTTTCCTAGGAGGTGCCAGTGCAGCAGCAGTTATTATGGGTGCAACTGTTCCAATAGTCTTAACTTCACGAGCCGATTCAGAAAGAAGTAAGTTTTTATCCATTGCTTTAGCGGCAGCAATCGCATAAGTCGTAATTTTAGATTTTAAAACGATTAATGGAAGAAATTAGAATATTAGCAATTAATCCGGGTTCTACCTCAACAAAAATTGCGGTCTATCATAATGAAGATCCAATTTTTGTTAAAAATATTAAACATAGCAGCGAAGAGCTTGCTAAATATGAAAAAGTTGTCGATCAGCTTTCTTTTCGCAAACAATTGATTATCGACGAATTAAACGAAGCTGAAATTTCGGATAATCATGTAAAAGCCATTGTAGGCCGTGGAGGTTTAGTAAAACCAATCCAATCAGGGGTATATGAAGTTAATGACGCAATGGTTGCTGATTTAATTAATAGTCCTATGGGTGAGCATGCAAGTAATCTGGGAGGCCTTATTGCCAGAGATATTGCAGCAAGTTTACCCGATGCAAAAGCATACATTACCGATCCCGTTGTTGTTGACGAGTTGGCTGAGGTAGCACGAATAACGGGCCATCCAGACTTTCAAAGAAAATCTATCTTTCATGCCTTAAATCAAAAAGCAGTTGCCCGTCAGCATGCTCAACAAATTCTAAAAAAATACGA
>PHDM01000014.1 GCA_002840985.1 Bacteroidetes bacterium HGW-Bacteroidetes-17 | reverse complement strand
CGTTGAATATACTTCCATTTGTCAACTTTGAGGAAAGGAAAATTGCCGTAGGGCCGTCAGCACCGCCAATAATACCAATGGAAGCTGCTTCAGGTAAGTTGAATCCTAAAAATAAGGCTCCTAAAAAGGTCACAAAAATACCTAACTGAGCAGCGGCTCCAAGTAACATTAATCTTGGGTTAGAGATTAGTGATGAGAAGTCGGTCATTGCTCCAATCCCCAAAAAGATGAGTGGGGGATAAATTCCTTTTATAACTCCAAAATATAGGTAGTTTAACACACTTCCCTGTTGGTAAATACCAATTTGTAAATTAATATCATTGGATTGAAAAAATGGAATATTTCCGATAATAATTCCCGTTCCAATTGGTATTAATAAAAGAGGCTCATAGTCATATTTAATGGCAAGAAAAATAAAAAATAATCCAACCAGGATCATTACGATGTTTCCGGTTGTGGCATTCCTGAAACCTGAATAATTTATAAATTTCCGAACTCCCTTTAAGGCTTCATCTGATGTCGAATATTCAGCCGTTTGATTTTGGTTATCAATTACTGTTGTGGTATCATTCTCATGATAGGGAATTTTTTCATTATAGCCTGAATTTGCCAAAGTAGTGCTTAACAATGTCAAAAAGGCTATGATTCCAATTACTGTTAAAAATCGTCTCATGCTTTATGCTATTTCAATAAGTAAGTCGCCTTGGAGAACACTATCCCCATTTTGAACTTTTATCGTTTTTATTACACCATCTTTTTCGGCTTTGATCATGTTTTCCATTTTCATTGCTTCGTACATCAAGAGTTTGTCGTTTTTAACTACCTCATCTCCAACTTTAACAAATATCTGCATGATATTACCTGGTAATGGTGCGGTTATCTTTGTAACTGAACTGGTTTCTTTTTGGATCTTGTGCGCTCCTTTTGGATTTATAACATCCTGACGAACTAAAATTGGTGTTTTTGATTCCTGAATAGATTTCTGAACTTCAACCTGATAAGGTGAGCCATTTACTTCTACTTTCGCGATTCCATCTTCAAAATACTTAATTATTACATCGTAAGTATTTCCTCTGATTTTAAAATTAAACTTCTTCATTTTATTTATTGAGATTATCGTTGAAACTTGCTAATATTATCTTGTTTGGCACCCCATTGTGAATTGGTCCTGGAGATTTTCTTGATGGTAATTATATTACTTTCTAAATCGTGGAGTTCGTTAAATAAGTATAAAGCCATACTTATTGCTGCTGTTTCTTCACCGGTGATGTCAATATTAGGTAAGTTGGCAATTTCATGCCTTCCCTCTCTTCGTAATCGTTCACGAACTTTAATGGTTAAAATTTTGGAAAAGGTGCTAAATACGAAATAAAGAATAACCAAAGCACCAAAAACAATAGAATAACCAACTAAGGTTATAACAATTCCTTCGGGCAGAGATTCAGGTATATTAATCGATAAAAATGTATTCATGATTTATGTGTGTTGAAATTATATTATTTAAAGTGGAATATTCGAGTGTTTTTTAGGTGGATTTGAATCCTTTTTTGTAGCTAAAATTCTTAATGCCCGAATGATTCTGAACCTGGTATTACGAGGTTCGATTACATCATCGATATAGCCATATTTTGCAGCCTCGTAAGGATTGGCAAATTTTGTGCGATATTCCTCTTCTTTTTGAGCGATTAATTTTGCTTTATCTTCTTCATTCGTAATTCCTGCTATTTCTTTGCCTGCCAATATTTCAATTGCACCAGCGGGTCCCATAACAGCAATTTCGGCCGAAGGCCAAGCATAATTTATATCCCCTCTTAGCTGTTTTGAACTCATTACATCATGAGCCCCCCCATATGATTTTCGCAAGGTAATGGTTATTTTTGGAACTGTAGCTTCACCATAAGCAAACATCAGTTTTGCACCATGAATTATAATACCCCCATATTCTTGTGAACTGCCTGGTAAAAACCCCGGAACGTCTACCAATGTTATAATCGGAATATTGAAAGCATCACAGAAGCGTACAAATCTGGCAGCTTTTCGTGAAGAGTTAATATCTAATACACCGGCTAAATAATTTGGTTGATTGGCCACGATGCCAACTGGCATTCCATCGAATTTTGCAAAGCCGATAACGATATTCTGAGCGTAACTGCATTGCACCTCTAAAAATTCAGCATTGTCAACAATGGTATGGATAATATCTTTTACATCATAAGGCTTGTTTGGGTTTTCCGGAATAATCTGATTTAACAAATCATCCAGACGGTCAATAGGATCATTACAATCAGTAATTGGTGGATCTTCAAGATTATTTTGAGGAAGATAGCTCATTAATTTTCGAAGAATTAGAATGCCTTCCCGCTCATCTTCAGAAACAAAATGAGCAATCCCTGATTTTTTACTATGGACTTCAGATCCTCCCAAATCTTCAGTTGAAATTGTTTCACCGGTTACTGTTTTGGTAACTTTTGGCCCGGTAACAAACATATAACTTGTGTCCTTGCTCATCAGGATAAAATCAGTCAACGCCGGCGAGTAAACCGCTCCTCCGGCACAAGGGCCAAAAATGGCTGAAATCTGAGGGATAACCCCTGAAGCCATGATATTTCGTTGAAAAATTTCTGCATAGCCAGCCAAACTTCTCACCCCTTCCTGAATTCGTGCGCCTCCACTATCATTAATTCCAATCACCGGTGCGCCAACTTTCATGGCCTGATCCATTACTTTGCATATTTTTTGAGAAAAGGTTTCAGATAGTGAACCTCCAAAAACTGTAAAATCCTGAGAGAATACATATACCACTCTCCCATCAATTGTTCCATGTCCTGTTACTACTGCATCCGACAAGAAATGAAGTTTATCCATCCCAAAATCATGAGAACGATGTGTCACAAACATATCATACTCTTCAAAGCTGCCTTCGTCTAACAGAAGTTCAATACGTTCGCGCGCAGTAAATTTACCTTTGCTGTGCTGTGAATCAATTCGTGTTAATCCCCCGCCTAATCTGGCTTCTGTTCTTTTATTCAGTAATTCTTGAATTTTATCTTCAATGGCCATTGTTGATTGTTTTATTTATTTTTATCTTCACAAAGTTCTGTTAATACTCCCATTGTACTTTTAGGGTGAAGAAATGCAATATCCAATCCTTCAGCTCCTTTTCGTGGTGTTTTATTAATAAGTTTGATGTTTTTACTTTCAGCTTCAATTAAAGCCTCTTCAATTTTATCAACTGCAAATGCAATATGATGGACGCCTTGACCTTTATTTTCAATAAATTTACCGATTGGGCCTTCCGGATCCGTTGATTCTAAAAGTTCAATTTTAGTTTGACCAATTTTAAAGAAAGCAGTTTTTACTTTTTGATCTTTTATTTCTTCCAATGCATAGCATTTTAATCCCAGTACATTTTCGTAATAAGAAATAGCTTCATCCAAATTTACGACAGCTATTCCAATATGTTCAATATGAGTAAGTTTCATTGTTGTTTGAGTTACTGTGAAATTTTTCACAAAATTAAATTAATTTTTATACTTTTAAACAATTCAATGTAAATAAATTATCTTAATTTATATTTAAGTTAGCTGAATTAGGTTTTATTTTGTAAATGTCTATCAATAAACGATTTTCAATTAAAAATCGCACAGAATGAAAGTATTAAAAATCCTTTTATTGTCCTGTTTATGTTATATTGGGGTTAATGCTCAGCCATTTGTATTTATAAATACAAAAACTGAAGGCTTAATTCAGAGCAATTTATCATGGATCGATGTGAACATGGATGGCTATCATGATTTGGTGACAACAGGGGAAAGGTACAGCGCGAATCAAAAAATCGTTGAAACCAATCTCTACATCAACGATAAAAAGGGAAATTTCATTGCTCAAAATTCGGGAATCATGAATATGTATCGCTCAGCTATGGACTGGGAAGATATGGATAAGGATGGGGATAACGATTTATTTATTACGGGTGAAAATAATAAGGGAGAAATTTTAGCTCGAATTTTTAAAAATAATGGACGGGGGCAGTTTACCGCTTATAATCCAAACATACAAGGTGTGAGAGATGGAGATATAGATTTAGGGGATTTTAATGGTGATGGTAAGTTCGACATTGTGCTTTGTGGTGAATACAACGGGCAAATCTATTCGAAAGTATACAAAAATATAAATAATACCAGTTTTTCGGACATGGGTTCTAACTTGGTGCCTTTGTATGGCGGATCAGTGAGTTGGGGTGATTTTGATGGGGATAAAGATGGGGATATTCTTATTACCGGCGAAACAAGGGAAGGAGATGCCTATTCCTTAATTTACCAAAATGTTAATAATACTGATTTTGTCAGTATTAATGCTCCACTAAGAGGGGTTAAATATGGAAAAGCTGTTTGGGGTGATTTTGATGGGGATAAAGATCTTGACGTATTTCTTACAGGGGAAAGTAGTAATTTCCAACTCGTTTCATATTTTTATCGAAATGATGGGAAAAAAGGATTTACAGAAATTGGAACGTCTATTCTTGGAATGCGTTCAGGTGAAGTACAGGTTATGGATTACGATTGCGATGGAGATCTTGATTTGTTGGTGAGTGGTGAAAGTATTTTTGGACCAACAACCCGGGTTTATCGAAATGATGGTAAATTTATTTTTATGGATGCAAATGCAGGGCTTCCGGGTGTTTATTTAGGTGGTGCTTATTGGGCCGATTATGACAAAGATTGTGATGCTGAAATATTTATTATCGGAATGGACGACTGTTATGATTTTGAAGCGAAATTATTCAGAAACGATGCTGACATTGAAATTAAACCTGCAAAATCAACCGCAACTTCTAGTCTTTGGATAACATCGAGTGTAAGTTATATTGAAAAGCCACCCTATTATTATTTTGTTTGGTCATCTTGTTTTTGTAATCCTCCGAACAGGACAGTCATTATGCCCGGAACTGTTTCAAACAATCATTATAACGTATTTATCAGTAATGTTCATTATGTTGTTGAACCTTATAAATTACAAGGATCCTTCAATAGTTTAATTGCCCGCGATGTTCATGATTGGGCCGAAGTGATGGGAGGCCATCGCGTATCAATAGGTTATGAAACAAAAAAACAGGCTGAAGAGGCAAAACTACAAATTGTAAGAGATTACCAAGGCGAAAATTTCAGGATTAATTTTGTAAACTGGTAAATTCTTTATTCTCTTTTTTATTTCTTCGCGATCACAATAATTGAGAATCTAATTTGTTCTCAATATTATGGTTTATTTGTATAATTTTGCTTTTCTAAAAAATCATAATATGACAGGGAAAAATATAAGACTGCTTGTTTTCGTAATATTAGCAGCATTTGTGATATCAATAGGTGGATGTAAAAAGGATAAAAAAATAGTCGAACCCATAGTTGAAAACAATGATTCTATTACAGTAGCATCTGAGATTGATCAGTTTATTTGGTATAACATGAACCTATATTATTTATGGTATAAGAATGTTCCTAATTTAGCGGATAATCGTTTTGCAACAACCAGTGCTTTATTGGCATACTTAAAGACATTTGGTTCACACGATGAGTTGTTTGAATCTTTACTTTATCAACCTGGCACAATCGATAAATGGTCGTGGATAGTTGATGATTATGTTGCTTTGGAAAATTCATTTCAGGGGGTGTCACTTTCAATGGGATTTGAATATGGGCTTGTAAAATATAGTAATTCTAATGGCGTTTTTGGGTATGTTCAATATGTTGTGCCAGGCACACCGGCTGCGTCGGCAGGGATAAAAAGGGGTGATCTTTTCGTCGCGATTGATTCTCAAGATTTAGATATTAATAATTACGCCACGTTGCTATTTGATAGAGAGTCCTTTAGTATTTCTTTTGCAAATTATAATAATGGAACTATAGTACCAAACAATCATACCGTATTTTTAACAGCCGTAGAGGTTCATGAAAATCCGATTCATTATACTAAGGTAATTGAATCGGCAGGCAGAAAAATAGGTTATATGGTTTATAACGCTTTTCGATCAAATTATGATAATGATTTAAATAACGCAATTGGTGAATTTAAAAATGCCGGAATTCAGGATTTGATCCTGGATTTTCGATATAATGGTGGTGGTTCGGTATTAACAGCTACATATTTGGCGAGTATGATTTATGAAGCCAATCCCACTAAGGTATTTGCGCTTACGCAGTATAATGATAAGTTGGAGGATTATTTTCGAAGTGAATATGGTTCAGATTATTTCAAAACCAGATTTGAGGCAGGAATTGCACAAGAGTCCGGCGCAGATGTACCCATCAATTCTTTAAACTTAAATAGAGTCTATATCATTACCACAGGAGGTTCTGCTTCGGCCAGTGAGTTGGTTATAAATGGGCTTGATCCATACATGGAAGTAAATTTAGTAGGCGAGAATACCCATGGGAAATATGTAGGTTCATTTACGATTAAAGATTATGATAATGATGGAAATATTAATCCCAATCACAAATGGGCATTGCAACCTATAACTTTGAAGATTGCCAATTCAAATGGAGTAAGTGACTTTGTGAACGGATTTACACCGGATGTTCTTGCTGAAGAGGACATTGTTCAATTATTGCCATTTGGCGATGAAAATGAACCCATGTTAAAAGCTGCATTAAATGCCATAAATGGAGTCCCGCAAACCAAATCATACAGCCCAAGTATTTTTAAGAAAGTTGCTGATTCAAAAGATTTAAAACCACACTCAAAGGAAATGTATTTTGAGGGAGATCTGATGCCAACCAATATTTTAAAGAAAAAATAAATGCATAAAAAACCCACTCAAATGAAGTGGGTTTTTTATTTGTGTTCAAAATAAATGGGCCAATAGGATTGAATTATTGACCAGAAATAATTTTAAGAGTATTATTTTTTCATTTCTGAAACAAGTACATCGGTTGCCTCTCTGATAAAAGCTTCCATTTCTTCTTTCTCCATCACAATCTCATAACCTTGTACTTTTCCTTTTTTGCCGGTTTTTATTTTTTTATTCGAATCCTTTGATGATTCGGTGATTACGCAACCGCCCGTATTTTCATCACAAGGAACCCAATAGAACTTATAAAGTCCGGCTAGTTCATTCGAATTTATTAAAACTAGCTTAAATTCAACAGAAGCACCTGCTCTTTGATAGGACTCTGATTTTTCAACCTTTTCTTTACCTTTTTTAGTATAATATTTATTTGTTTCGTATAGAACATTGGTTTCTAGTTTTGTCAGTTCAATGATTAAATCGGTATCAGTTTTATCTTTTAATTTTTGATAATCAACATTGTTTTCCTGATTGCCAATAATTTGATTGAACAGTTGCCTGTCTCTAACCACAAATCCATTCGCTAATAATCGATTGTCGATCAAGGAGTATAAACGATCATTATTTTCATTATCTGTAACATTCTGCGAAGTCTTATTAACCCTCAAAACAACCTTAGGGGGATAATTATCTGCTAAAAACTTTTTTAAAGATGGAGTTGTCGTAACCTCCGGAGGTCTGTGCGAAAATTTTAAAATTTTTGTTGAAGAACAACCAAACATCATTGGTATGATCAATAAGATAATTAATTTTTTCATATTAAGTTTTTTAGGTTAATACTATTTTCATTTGTTAAATTAAGGAATGGTTTGATATTTTTCACTATAAAAACTATCTTGGAATATGCTCAATTTTTATTTCTCGATTCTTCAAATGTCTATTATTATCAAAGATAGAAATATTTGAATAAATATCAAATCACCTCATTTGTACAACAGATTCATTATTTGGTATATGATCTGATTCTGAATATCATGTTAATCAAATTGTTAATTGGTTTATCATAAATTTGCAATATCAATTCATGTAGAACATGGGATTTACTACCATTATTAACCAGATCGTTTTTTTAGGCGTACTTGCCCTATGCGGAATTATTGCTTATCGATTTAAAATTTTGCAAAACTCAGCCAAGGAAGTCATCGAAAAACTCATTTTTTTTGTAACACTACCTTTGCTGATTGTTACAAAACTAGCCAGCTTAAATTTAACTTCAGAGATTTTAAGAAATGGTGCTATGGTCATATTGGGCACTTATCTAATCCTCTTTATTCAATTATTTATTGGGAAACTCACTGCTAAATTATTTAAATTAAAAAAGCCACAAGCAGCCGTACATGAACTCCATACCGCATTTGGGAATATTGTATTTCTGGGATTTCCTTTATTAGATGCATTATTTCCGGGTGGAGAAGCAATTTTATATGCAGCACTTTACCAATTAGCCATAAATACTGTAATGTGGACCTACGGTGTTTTTAAATTGAATCCCTCAACTAAGGAAAAGGGACTTAAAAACCTAAAAAAGTTGATCAATCCAAATATTATTGCATTGTCATTGGGATTGCTGATGATGGCATTTAGTATTCGAATACCAGAAATAATAAATATCCCTTTGAATGGACTAGGAGGGATTACACTATATCTGGCAATTATCTATATTGGAGTATTGCTTGCGCAAACAAAAATTAAAAATACCCTTCGGTCGATAAATGTTTATGTACTGAGTTTTAATAAAATGTTTCTATTACCCGTTGTTTTCATTTTCCTGTTTAAGACAATATTTAATGTCCTGAACATTGAAATGAATACGGTTGCATTTTCTTCGCTTATTCTTGAATCGGCCATGCCTTGTATGGCTATTCTGGTATTAGTGGCAAAGAGGTTTGGAGGTGATGATGAACTGGCAATGAAGAATGTTTTTATTTCTCATATTTTAAGTTTGATCAGTCTGCCTTTTATTTTACTAATGTTACAATTGTTTTCATAGTTCTAACAAATCATTGTAAGTACATATAATAAATCATTCTTAAAATCAGAAACATATTGAAAGAAAACATCTGTAAAGAAACCGGGAAGCATTCACTTTTTACTAATTTAGCAACTTACAATTAGAAGCGTGAAGAAAAAGATCATCGGAATATTACTTCTTTTAATACTTATTGCACCGGTTGTTTTAACCTATAACTGGTTGCAATACCAAAAATCCGTGGTCAGAAAAGAGACTAAAAAGCGAATTATTGAAGGATTGGATAAAGATGAGCTGGTTTTATTGAAGTTTTCAATAGTGAGTGCACAGCGTGAATTGAAATGGAAGCATTCAAAGGAATTTGAATATAAAAAACAAATGTACGATGTGGTTGAGAAGAAAATAGAAGGTGATAGCATTTATTATTGGTGTTGGTGGGATCATGAGGAAACAAAACTGGAAAAGCAATTAGAACAGCTTGTTGCTGATGCCTTGGGATTGGATCAACAAAACAGATTGAAACAAAAACAATTGGTCAACTACTTTAAGTTACTTTTTTGTCCTTCCGGATTTGAACATCAGGAATCGATTGTTCAAATTTCTGAAAATTATTTTGGCAGCCAATCAGTTATTTATGTAGCTCCTTTATGGCCCCCCCCAACGCCACCCCCTGTGCTAATTAAACAATTTGAAATGTCATAGTGCTGTTTCATGTTTCCGTTCTATAATTTAATCATATAGAAGCAGGCAAACATGGCCTATTTGTTTAATTTAATTTTATTTTCATGATGAAAAAATTATTCCTTTTATGTTTATTGATTGGGATGTCAATCTTAATGTTTTCCCAAACGATAAGCATCACTGATCAGGAATCTGGAAAACCACTAGAACAGGTTGCCCTGATGAGTGAAACGCCTAAAGCTTTTACTACAACAAATGCCATTGGGCGTGCTGATATCTCCGCTTTTAAAGGATCTAAAAGAATAGAAATCCGCATATTGGGTTACAAAACGATCACTAAAAGTTACATAGAACTTGAAACAGAATCCTTCGAAATACAGCTTAAACCACTTTTAATAAACATCGACGAGTTTGTTGTTTCCGCAACAAGATGGAATCAATCATCAAGCACAACTCCTTCAAAAATAATGACCCTTAATGTAAAAGAAGTTGCGCTACAAAATCCACAAACTGCTGCCGATCTGTTAAGTATCACAGGGAAAGTATTTATCCAAAAAAGTCAGCAGGGTGGTGGAAGTCCTATGATTCGTGGATTTGCCACCAACAGGCTTTTGTACACTATTGATGGCGTTCGAATGAATACAGCCATTTTCAGGAGTGGAAACCTGCAAAATGTGATTTCTTTAGATCCGTTGGCCATTGAGCGTTCGGAAGTATTTTTTGGTCCCGGTTCTGTTATATATGGAAGTGATGCCATTGGAGGGGTGATGAATTTTCAAACCCTTACACCTCAACTATCACTCGCCGATCATCCATTAATTACCGGTAAAGCCATTGCACGTTATTCTTCAGCAAATAATGAAAAAACAGAACATTTCGATGTCAATATTGGTTGGAAAAAATGGGCCTTCATTAGCAGTATCAGTTCAACTGAGTATGGTGATTTACGAATGGGAACCCATGGTCCTGATGAATATCTTCGACCTTTCTATGTTCAAAGGCAAGATGGAGTGGATGTGGTAATTACTAATGATAATCCGCTCATTCAGCGTCCTTCAGGTTATTCACAAATTAACATGATGCAGAAAATTCGTTTTAAGCTGAATAATAAGTGGGATTTTCAATATGGTTTCCATTATTCAGAAACTTCAGAATATTCGCGATATGACAGGCACATCAGATATAAAAACGGATTACCACGTTATGGTGAATGGAATTACGGTCCACAAAAATGGATGATGAATAATTTGAAAATTACGCATACAGCTAATAATTCAGTTTATGATCAAATGACAATTAATCTGGCTCAGCAATATTTTGAAGAAAGTCGTATAAGCCGGGATATTAATAAAGCCGGAAGGGAGACCCGAATTGAAAAGGTGGATGCAACTTCCTTTAATCTTGACTTTGTAAAAGCGCTGAATTCAAGAAATGAACTTTTCTATGGTATGGAGATTGTCTGGAACGACGTCACATCAAAAGGGATAGACGAAAACATTGTGACCGGAATAAGTCAGGAAGGGGCAAGCCGTTACCCACAATCAACATGGGCCTCATATGGCGCCTATCTTTCTGATCAGTTTAAGGTGTCAGAAAAGGTTTTATTACAAGCAGGGTTGAGATATAATTATTTTAAACTTGATGCAGATTTTGATACCCGTTTTTATCCATTTCCTTTTACCACTGCAAAAATTGATAATGGTTCGTTGACCGGTAGTTTTGGAGTTGTTTATCGACCTACAGAAGAGTGGGTTATTAATGCAAATGCTGCAACGGGTTTTAGATCGCCCAATGTTGATGATGTGGGAAAGGTGTTCGATTCGGAGCCGGGAGCAGTTACTGTTCCTAACCCAAGTCTTAAAGCAGAATATGCTTATAACCTGGATTTAGGAGTTGCCAGAGTTTTTAATGATGTAGTGAAAATAGATTTGACTGCTTATTATACCAGGCTTAAAAATGCAATGGTAAGGCGTGATTTTACATTAAATGGATTGGATAGCATTATGTATGATGGAGAACTTAGTCAGGTTCAGGCGATACAAAATGCAGCTGTTGCAAATGTATATGGTATTCAGGCCGGAATTGAAATTAAATTGCCATCCGGATTTGGCATTTTATCAGATTTCAATTATCAGGTGGGTGAAGAAGAACTGGATGATGGTACAACGAGTCCATCTCGTCATGCACCTCCATGGTTCGGTATTTCACGGTTGATTTATAATAAAAACAAGCTGAATATGCAATTATATGCAATTTATAGCGGAGAGCGTAAATATGAAGATTTAGCAGAAGAAGAAAAAGGCAAACCGGAAATATATGCAATTGATGCAAATGGTAATCCTTATTCTCCAGGATGGTATACATTGAACTTTAAAGCCATGTACCAGCTTACTGAAAAATTAATGGTGAGTGCCGGATTGGAAAATCTGACCGATCAGCGTTACAGACCTTACAGTTCGGGGATAGTTGCTCCGGGCAGAAATTTTATTCTTTCGTTAAAAGCAACTTTGTAAAGAAGTAAAAGAATTGGCCTATTTTTCAAATTAAGGCATTAAATAAAAAAAGGCTGTCCCAAAAGCCAACATTTTTTAAAACTTGTCACATCGAGCGGAGTCGAGATGTCTAATTGTCAATAAAACAAGATTTCGACATTTATCCGCCTTTGGTGGATGCTCAATCTGACTAGTTTTTATTTCTTTTGGGACAGCCTTTTTTTATGTGGAGCTTATACCTCATTGCCTAATGATTCGGATCAGTGGAATTGATTATCAATATGTTCAAAAATGAACAAAGTGATTTTCTCTGAAATGAATCATGAAAATTCTTAAAAATTTTATATATTTGATTTTCTCTCGAAAAAAGTAACCTATGGTATTGGTAACTACTATGTTATTTACAAGATATTCCAAGCTAATCATGGAGACACCGGACGCATACACATGTTAGCGATAAGCTTGAATGCAAGCTTAAAAATGGCAAGAAACCTTAAATGGTTATATTATTAACCTTTAAAAATAAATTGACATGAAAAAAAACAACAGAGTCTGGATTAATTCCATAGTACTGATATTGTTTATTATAATGCTTTCTATTAGTTGTAAAAAGGGTAGTGATGAAAATACATCAGGTGATACATTAACCGACAGTGATGGTAATAATTATGGCATGGTTACAATAGGTACGCAAGTTTGGATGGACGAAAACCTTAAAACCACAAAGTACAAGGATAATTCATCCATCCCGTTGGTTACTGACAATACTGATTGGAGCAATTTAGTAAGCCCCGGTTATAGTTGGTATAACAATGATGCTTCGAGCAATAAAGCTACTTATGGTGCATTGTACAACTGGCACACCGTGAATACCGGTAAACTTTGTCCAACAGGCTGGCATGTGCCAACGGATGATGAGTGGAGGACTCTGACATCCTATTTGGGTGGTGAAGCCGTTGCCGGTGGTAAGCTAAAAGAAGCAGGGACAAGCCATTGGTTAAGCCCTAATTTAGGTGCAACAAATGAATCAGGTTTTACTGCCGTTCCGGGTGGTGCCCGCAACATCGATGGACAATTTTTGGAACTTGGGACCAATGGGTATTGGTGGAGTTCTACAGCGCACGATGCGACTCATGCCTGGTACCACGATATGGTCTCCGATGATCAGTGGGTGAACAGATTCAATTATTATAAGGGTTTAGGCTTTTCTGTGCGTTGTATTAAGGATTAAAGCATAAATAAAAAAAGAAGACAAAACTGCCTTCTTTTTTATGTGGAGCATATCGGAATCGAACCGATGACCTCTTGACTGCCAGTCAAACGCTCTAGCCAACTGAGCTAATGCCCCCTAAGTTACACAACTTCAAACTTTCTAATTTTGCATTAACGAAGTTGCCTGTCCTGATGAGTGAAACGAATCGGGAAGCTAATGCCCCCAACTTGCGTGCAAATTTAGGATATTTTTCCTTAATAGCAATAAACAGAAAATTTATCTTGAAACACGCTTTTACTTTGTTGGAAGAATGATTTCATGAATATCTTTTGCAGCCATATCATACTCTTCGGCTATGTCTTTCAAAGTGTTATCTTTGGTTGCAATAATGTTTTTGTCTTTCAGTAAATTAATTAATTCATCAACATCCTTATTATTTTCGTAAGCGATATCCGAAAGGGTTTTTTTACCCATTCCTGCGCCCGGCATTCCTGCGCCTGATTTTTTACTTATGATATTGTAAAGCTCATTAGGCGTAATCTTATTTATTGCTGCAATTTCTGCCAATGTTTGGTTTATATGCTCAAATTTTATTTTATTGGCTAACAGTTTTTCTTCAATTTTTTCGATGGGTATATCATTTAATTGCTGGACCAGTTCGCTTAAAGTTAGTAGTTCAGCATGTGGGATTGGAGGTGTAGATTCTTCGTTTTCCCAAGAGTTTGTTAAATATTCACCTAAATCCATAACCGAACTAAAAGGGGGAACTGAATATATGATTCCAAAAAATATAGCAATCGTTAGAAAAGTTGAGATATAAAGTTCACGTTTTTTATTTAACCCATTTTGAGTCTTATTTTTCAGATAAGAAACAAAGGTTTTCCAGTTAGCTGTAAATAAGTGAAAGATTGAAAGAATGACAAATAGATAGGAAAAAATGGTGTGGATAGCTTGCCATTCTTCTTTAGAAAAACCGGCAAACTTCCAATTAACCCATTGGGCAATTCGACCGGCCGGAGCAAAATAGAGCACAATCCCGGTTAAAAAAATGATGATGAATGAATAAGTCAATCCGAAACTGATAAATGCCTTCCAGCTAAATTTTTTACTTGTATTGGTCATTGTTGTATTTTTGTAAGGTAAAAAGTTAGATGTAAATTTTTTTGCAAAAGTACAAATATTAAAATATGCAACATGTTAAATGTGTTAAAAGATGCTAAAATCAAAGCGCATATTTCTGGCAATTGAAATTCACCCTCAAACTGATTTTATCAGTTCACTAGAGCAATTGAAAAATGTTTTAAAGCATGAAAGTATTAAATGGGTAAGTTCAAATAACCTACACCTTACCCTGAAGTTTTTTGGAGAAACACCTGTTGAAAAAATCAATTCCATTATATTAAGTTTAGAGGAGGTTTTAAATCCATGGCCCGAATTTGAATTCAAGATTGAAAAAATAGGAATTTTCGGAAGTAGTTATCATCCAAAGTTAATATGGGCGGGAATTTCAAATAATGACAGGCTGAAAGAAATGAAAAAAGATATTACTACAAATCTTGAAAAGATCGGATATTTTAATGATCGACAGAATTTTGTACCACATTTAACCTTGGGCAGGATAAAACAAATAAATAATAGAAAATTATTTCAAGAAAATTTGCAAAAATGTCGGGATTTAAAATTTCAAACAGTTATGGTAAGCAAAATATATCTTTATGAAAGTGTATTAGAGCGCGCGGGCCCGATTTACACCGTCATTCATGAATTTCCCCCTATGTAATTGCAATAGAAATAGTTTATAATGAAGGTAAAATACTAATAGAGTCAGTTCGAGTTTGTCGAGAACTATATTTTCTCTACAATGCTCTTCACAGGCTCGAAGTGACTGACTTATTTGGTGAATTTTATATGATTTAGGCCATAAAAAAAGGAGGCTTTCAGGCCTCCTTCCTACTTAATTCTGCAGTTTCACTACTTTTCTTCGTTTTTCTTCTCAATGAAGTAATTGATAATTAATCCTGACCCACCGAAAAGGAAGATCATTGAAAAATAGGCTACTTCTTCGTCTAAAGGTGTGGCATATTCAAGGATGTTCCCTAATAAAATACCGATGGCAACTCCTACAAACAACATCCCGAATTTCAGGGTAGTTGAACTTGTTTTTTTAGAGATGAAAAATGAGGCATCTACCCCTTTTTCTAATAATGCCATTCTTTCTTTTCTTCGTATTCCCAGATAAACGATGGCGAATATAAACCCGAATATTACTGTGAGAATAAATGCTGCTCCTACTTGTTCGCTCATGACTTTAAATTTTTAGTTAAACAATGCGTTTTCTACTCATATGACGCAAGTTATTTTCTTGGGTTACAAGAATTCAAAAATTAGTTACTTAAAACAGATTGATTTAGATATTATTAATATGATACCTTAATAATATGAACCGGTTCATATAACAAAGCTATTTCAAATTCGTTAGCTTTAAAATTTTGTAACTTTATAAAATTCATTGCGTCAAATTAGCAGATATGGAGAAAGACCTGTTTTATATAGACAAAGTTTTAGACGGTGATAACGCAGCTTTTGCCGAATTAATTAATCGGCACAAAGCAATGGTTTTCACGATCGCGAACCGAATTTTAAAAAGCAGGGAGGATGCAGAAGAAATTGCGCAAGATGTATTTTTAAAAGTCTTTCAATCATTAAGTAATTTTAAAAGAGAGGCTAAATTTTCCACATGGGTTTACAGGATCGCTTTTAATACGGCTGTTTCTAAAACTCGAAAAAAAAGTCTTGAGGTATTGGCTATTGATGAACATATGATTGAAAACTATACCTTTGACGAAATTTTGGACGAAACTGGTGGATTAAGCCTTGATGATAAAAAGAGATATTTTGAAATGGCCTTAAAGAAAGTGCCAGAGGAAGACAACCTGTTATTAACAATGTTTTATTTGGAAGAACAAACAGTAGAAGAAATAAGTGAAATTACCGGCCTATCGGTATCAAATGTTAAAGTTAAGCTTCACCGCACCAGGAAGAAACTTTATGAGCATATTAACGTTATGCTTAAATACAGGATAGGCGAATTGATATGAAGGAGGAAATTATGACAAACATGGATTTTTTAAAAGACGATCTATTAAAGAGGATGCTCACAAAAGCTTCATTAGATCAACCATCGGCTGACTTTACAGCAGGGGTGATGAACCGTATTAAATTAGATTTGGCCAGCAAGGATGCAAATCAACCAATTTTAAGTTTAAAATATTGGTTATTGATCGGGCTTGGTTTTATTGCAGCAAGTTTTGTGCTTTTCGGCCTTGATTGGTCGTTTATGAATGGTGTATTTGGCGAGGTGAATATGGAAAATGTTCAACTTCCAAGTCTTTCTTTTAATATTGTCAGTAACCTTCAAGCCATATTTAAAGACTTTCACGTATCACCGGTTATAATTATAAGTTTAGTGGCTGTATTTTCATTAATTGTTTTGGATAAAATCTTAAAAAAGACATTTTCAACACATATCTTTTTATTGATTTAATGGATCTGTATCTTTTGAAATAAGATACTTCCCCAATTCATTGAAATTGAAATTTAGCAAATCCTGTTCTCTTGATTTAAAAAGAGAACAGGATTTTTTCTGTAAATTAATTTCATGTAAGATTTATAGTAATTAATCAGTCTACATCAAGTCAATAAAATTAAGGTATTTGATTGAAATTTTTCTTTGCTTTGTGTCTCTTTGAGCTACTTTGGGTAACTTTGTGTAATAGCTGTGTCACAAAGAACCACTAAGAAGACACTTAGTATCACAAAGAAGACATCTCCACAACCGCTAATTCTTGACACTGATTAGTTACGATTTATCAAATTATTGTACTATAATATTTCTTGTTGGGAAATATTATAATGAGCAATGGCATGAATAAACTAGATTTAGTCTTTTCCGAATTTTAAATTCATAAAAGAAGTTGAATTAATATCGATTTAGTGCTATTTTTGCCGCCTAAGCTTTTAACAATGAATATGAATCACATCGAAGACGAATCAAAAAAGAAAACATCACTTAACTTTATTGAACAACTGATTGAAAAAAATATCAGTGAAGGTAAAAACGGAGGAAGGGTGCATACCCGCTTCCCTCCCGAGCCTAACGGATATTTGCACATTGGACATGCGAAATCGATTTGTTTAAATTTTGGGTTGGCAAAAAAATATAATGGACTGACCAATCTTCGATTTGATGATACAAACCCTGCTAAAGAAGATGTAGAGTATGTGGATTCGATTATGAGAGATGTAAAATGGCTTGGTTTCGATTGGGAAGATCGATTATACTATGCATCTGATTATTTTGATCAATTATATGAATGGGCCGTTGTAATTATTAAGAAGGGGAAAGCTTATGTTGATGATCAATCTGCCGAAGAAATGAGCACGCAACGAGGTACACCTTCTAAACCAGGTATTGAAAGCCCTTACAGAAATAGAAGTATTGAAGAAAATTTGGATTTGTTTCGGCGGATGAAAGATGGCGAGTTTCCTGACGGGGCCAGAATTCTACGGGCAAAAATTGACATGGCCTCCCCCAATATGCAATTACGCGATCCGGCCATGTATCGTATTAAAAGAGCTCACCACCACCGAACAGGAGATAAATGGTGCATCTACCCCATGTATGATTTTGCACATGGACAATCGGATTATATAGAAGGAATCACAAATTCCATTTGTACCCTCGAATTCGAGGTTCATCGTCCGCTATACGATTGGTATCTGGATCAAATTGTTGAAGGAGATTATCGACCTGTGCAAACTGAGTTCGCACGATTGAATTTAACTTATACCGTAATGAGTAAACGGAAACTTTTACAGTTGGTTGAAGAAAACCTGGTGCATGGTTGGGATGATCCACGTATGCCGACAATTACCGGTTTAAGAAGAAGGGGTTATACTCCTGAATCCATTCGTAATTTTGCTGATATTATCGGAGTAGCTAAACGAGATAACGTAATCGATGTTGCCTTACTGGAGTATAGCATCAAAGAGGATTTAAATAAGAAGGCTAATCGGGTAATGGCGGTTTTAGATCCAATTAAGATTATTCTTACCAATTATCCTGAAGGTCAGGTTGAAGAACTTGAAGCTATCAATAATCCGGAAGATGAGTCAGCAGGAAAAAGAACATTGTATTTCTCACGTGAGTTACTAATCGAAAGAGCGGATTTTATGGAAAATCCCCCAAGTAAATTTTTCAGATTAGCACCGGGAAATGAAGTTAGGCTTAGATATGCTTATGTAATTAAATGTAATAAGGTTAGTAAGAATACGGAAGGTGAAATAACCGAGATTCTTTGTACTTACGATCCGGATACAAAAAGCGGAAGCGGAATACCTCTCACTCGAAAAGTAAAAGGAACAATACATTGGTTATCTGCTTCACAAGCAATTCCTGCAGAAATTAGGCTTTACGATCGTTTATTCATTAATGAAAACCCGGACGATGTGGAAGAAGATAAGGATTTCAAATCAAACCTTAATCCTGACTCACTTCAAATCATAAATGGTTTTGTTGAACCTGTTTTAGACGATGCCATTCACGAATCAAAATACCAATTTGAACGCAATGGATATTTCTGTGTTGATTTGGATTCAACTCCTGAGAAACTTGTTTTTAACAGAACGGTTAGTCTAAGAGACTCTTGGACCAAAATGAATAAAGACTAATAAAAAATCTTTTAATAGAATCCTTATTAGTCTTTATAATTCAAAATTAACTTCTACCAGTTTCCTAATCCAGCATGGTCTGGGCTATGGTATTGTATACCATGCGAACCTGCACATGGATCATTATTGACTTCTTGTATTATTGCAAATTCACCCCAAATTGAAGGTCCTATTTCAGTCCCATTGGCATTATACCATATACCGGCAGTTAATTTGGCATCAGCAGGCACAGCTACAATCTTTACAAAGTAGTTCCAATTACATTCGTTGCCATTGGCATCCAAATAAGTACCCGACATATGATTGGTTACCCAGGCTCCCGAACCAATATAGCTTGGAAATCCTAAATGTCGATCTAATAGTCCATCACCATCGCAATCTTTGTTCGAAAGCCATGCATCGTTCCACTTCATTGCAAGGTGGTCTTCTTTATATGGTTGGCACCACAGAGCATCCCGATAGGCATCACAATAGGTGCCATTAAACAATCTGGCCTGATAGTTATATCCCCATTTATCATAGCCAGTCTCTATAATACTTCCATCTGAAGCGCGTAATTCACCGCTTTGTATGGTAGTGCATGGTTGACTTATTTTCTTACCCGATTTTAGGATCATTTCTTGATCATTGGATAAGTTTTCATCAATAGCAGTCTCTTCGCAAGCCATTAGAAAGGCAAATACAAAGAAGATTAGAATAAAATTTCTCATAATATAGATTTTAGGTTTACCGAGGTTTAAGGCATTCCGGTTTAGCCCCGTTTTTTTGTGGTTTCTGGACTCCACCTTTATAGAGTACGATATTATGCATTAATAAAACAGATCCTTAAAAATTCGAAGTAACTAAAGTTAGGCAAGGCTTTTTGTTTGAAGAACAATGATTTATTCTATAAACTATAAAAATAACAATAGTGAGATTTGAAAAGTTCCAAATCTGTTTTTTCTATAAAAAATCTAAATATATAAAATCAAAAATAATTTTGCAAGCTTTCGTAATTGTTATTAATAGAAAATAAGTTTTAAAGTGTAGTTTTTTCTGTTGGGATGGTATACACTGATATTGCCAATTCGGATTTTTAAATATTTGACTGAACTATAATTTTTGCATGCTTGTCCATAATAAACTACTATTAGTATATACAAGTCATTATAATTGAATAGTATTGTTAAATTTATTGGTTAAACTTAATAAATTTAGCTATGAAGAAACTTGGTCTTATATTTATTTTACTGGTATTTATAACATCAGCTGCTAATGCTCAACTCACTGCTTTCACTCCAGCAGATGCTTTATTAGTTAGGTCATACAGTTTGGCCGATTTAACTGATAATGGAAATTATGCTGCGGGTTTTATAAGAACATTAAAAGATCGCCTGAATATTGATCATAAGCGATATGGTGATGCTAATTATATTTCACCGAATTATAGTGAGCTGGTTATTATTAATACTGAAACAAAGGAACAAATTTCTCCATTTAAGGAAAAAGGAATTTTTGGTAATCTAAAGTGGTCTCCGGATGGAACCAGGCTTGCAATCATTAAATATGAAGACCCATTATTTGTTCTGTACATATATGATATTGAGAAGAGAAGATTACAAAAAGTAAAGTCAGAACATACATACCCAATTGCCTCTGGCTCGGAATTATTATGGAATAAAAATGATGAATCGATCATTTTATCGGTACGCGAAAATAATTGGTCTAAAAAAGCTGATTCACTCTTTAAGGAAGCGACCATTGGACCCATTACTGTTTATGATTCAAAACAGCCTTTTTTGAAATGGGATGCTATAAGAATCCATAGTAATCTTAAAATTTTGGCATGCGTGGATCCTAAAAATGCTAAAGTAGAATTCTTGACAAAAGAAGGTAATTATAGTGATATTAGAATTTTGGAAGATGGATCTGAACTGGTTTTTATTCAGAACTACCCTATAAAAACAGTGTATGAAAGAGAAGGTGGCTCTGAATTTGAATTGGTGAAATTGAATCTATCAAGTAAAGAGAGAACGATCCTTGAGAAAAAATATAAGGCTGCTAAATCATTTAGATGGGATGAAAAGAATTTGAAATATGCTTACGCTGATTCCGGGAAGGTTTTTATGCGAAATATTTATGAAGAAAAAGCAAAACGAATTTCAATTGATACTACTGAAATTATAAAAGCTGATACTTCGAAAGTTAAGTTTACGGTTGAACAGTGGAGTCCTGATAATAAAAATATTCTTGTTTCTTCTAAAAAGGGTTATTGGCTTATTAATTCAGAGAATAGCCTAACAAAAATGGTTTATGAATTTCCTGAGAAAAAAGAAAAGAATGCAGAGTTAAATATTGTAAGCTGGAGTCCTGATGCAAAATACTGGTTTATGTCTTATTCTGCGAAGGATAAATGGGATAGAGGGCTGTTTAAATACGATATTGTTAATATGAAAATGGAGGAGTTATTTAAGGATTCTAATTTATACTCAAGATGGAAAATGTCCAAAGATGGAAGTAAGTTTTTTTATAATTTTTCGGATGGTAACCAACCAGATAATTTCTTTAAACATGTAAGTGATTTTGGAAGTTGCACACAATTAACTGACCTAAATCCCTGGATTAATACTAAAAAATTAACTAAAAGTGAACTCATAAAATATAGGGACTCTGATGGGAATGAGTTAAATGGGATTTTGTATTATCCGGTAAATTACGATCCTGCAAAGAAATATCCGCTCGTTTGTGAGATTTATGAAACTTTTTTCGATAATGGTTATAGTATGTCTATGAACTTAATTTCAAATGCCGGGTTTTTCGGATTTAAGCCATCCGTTAATCTTGAAAAGGGTTATCCCGGTGAAGCTTGGATTAAAGGAATTACTGCGGGTATAAATAAATTAATCGATCAAGGTCTTATTGATGAAACAAAATTAGGAGTGCACGGAACAAGTTACGGTGGATATGCTACTTCCTTATTGATATCCCAAACTAATCGTTTTGCTGCCGCTATTAATATCTCTGGCAAAGTAAATATTATTAGTTTTCTGGGTGATAGCCCTCGTATTGGTACGAGAAATTATGCTGCCGCAGAAAATGGACAGGATAGAATTGGAGAAACCCTTTGGGATGCTCCCCTTAAGTATTTAGCCACATCTGCTGTATTGTTTGCCGATAGAATTAATACCCCTCATCTTCTTCTCACTGGTGAAGGTGATTGGAATGTTCCAGCAGTTAATTCACGGGAATTGTATTATGCTTTAAGGAGGTTAGGCAAAGAAGTGGTGTGGGTAAATTATTATAATGGTGGTCATGGAGCTGGCAATGCTAGTAATGAAAGTGATTTTTATGATCATTGGGACAGAATAATTAACTGGTATAATACTCATTTCGAAAAATCAGAAAAAGAAACCAAATAATTAATTAAATACTAAGCCATGAAAAAGTTGTTTGTCTTATCTCTTGCATTACTATTAAATGTTGAAATGTTTTCTCAGAAAAATAATTCAAAACAAAATGAGTATGTGGAAAAAACGTTCGCATTAAATTATTTAAGTAATGAAAGAACAATAATGAAATTCGGAAAAATTTCTGATGCCATTTGGTCATACGCTGAATTGGGGATGCAAGAATTTAAATCTTCAGCACTTTTAGCTTCTACTTTGGAAGCCGAAGGATTTACTGT
Organism: Bacteroidetes bacterium HGW-Bacteroidetes-17; assembly: GCA_002840985.1. GTDB lineage: Bacteria > Bacteroidota > Bacteroidia > Bacteroidales. The sequence continues at coordinate 18,095 of PHDM01000014.1, read as the reverse complement.
AGATAGGGGTGTAGCAGGGATGCCAACGGCTTTTGTGGCTTCCTATGGATCAGGAAAGCCTGTTATTGCAATTTTGGGAGAATTTGATGCTTTACCTATGATTTCTCAAAAAGGCAGAGTATCTAAACAGGAGCCATTAATTAATGGAGCACCCGGACATGGTTGTGGTCATAATGAGATGTGTACAGCAGCAGCTGCTGCAGCAATTGCAGTTAAAGAAGCAATGATAAAATTTGGTCTAAAAGGTACGATTCGTGTCTATGGTTCGCCTGCAGAAGAAACAATTATTAGCCGTCCTTATATGATCAAGGCTGGATTATTTGACGATGTAGATATGGTTATTGATAATCATAGCAGCAGTGATTTTAGTACAGGTTATGGTGTAAGCGGAAATGCGATAATTTCTACTTTTTTTACTTTTAAAGGTAAAACGGCTCATAGTTCGGGTGCACCTTGGTCGGGTAGAAGTGCTTTAGATGCAGTTGAGATTATGAACGTATCTACTAATTATTTAAGAGAACATTTATTTTATACAGAGCGGATGCATTATGTGATTACGGCGGGTGGTGAAGCTCCAAATGTTGTTCCGGATAAAGCAACTGTATGGTATTACGTAAGAAATAGTGATGATAAAGTTGAGGAAATGTTTGAAAGAGTATTAAATTGTGCAAAAGGTGCTGCACTTGCAACAGGAACCGAACTTGTTGAAGTACGCACTATTGCGGCAGCACATCAACGCCATTCAAATAAAGGGATGGCCGAATTATTGCAAAGAAATATAGAAATTGTTGGAATGCCTGCATGGACGGATGACGAAAAGGAATTTGCAAAAGCAGTACAGAAAGAGCTGGGTAAGGAAGAAAAAGGGATGCCAATAAAAATTGAAGGATTAGAAGCACCAAAAGAGACTTTTGTTGGAGGTGGGTCATCTGATGTCGGTGACGTAACTTTAGTTGCCCCTACTGCAACACTTCGCTTCCCAGGAGGTATTCCGGGTGGGATTAGTCATCATTGGTCAAATGTTACTGCTAATTATGGCTCAACTGCCTGGAAGGGTTTAAACGCAGGTGCAAAAGTGATGGCTGCTTCAGCTATAGATTTATTTATGAATGAAGATTTGAGAAACATAATTATACAAGAGTTTAAAGACTATTCAGTTAAACATCCTTATAAATCATTTCTTCCTGAAGATGCAAAACCTCCGGTTGATTTAAATAAAGAATTAATGGAAAAGTGGACGATTGAATTATCGAAGTTTTATCTAGAAGAAAAATAGGAGTCAAAAAAAGGTAAATTAAAAAGCCTACAGAATCTTCTGAAGGCTTTTTATGAGGTCTCGAGCGGATTCGAACCGCTGTGGAAGGTTTTGCAGACCTCTGCCTAGCCACTCGGCCACGAGACCAATTTGAGAGAGCAAAGGTAATTCTTTTCCTAAATATATAATGTTAGTTTTTACAGCTTGTTTTGATTTTTTAATTCTTCAATACAATTTGGGCAAATGCAACTTTCATAAGTTTTATTTAATTTCTCCAATTGATTAGAATCTAATCCAATTTCATAACACCAACATTTATTTGATTTAGAGCATAGAAATTTTTGTTCGCATCTGGGACATTTTTCTTTTTCTTCTATTTCCATATTATAGTTCGATCGTTAAACTGACATTTTTCATTTTACCACCAAGTGGTGGATTTAACTTTGAAATCTTAACAGAAATATTTTTAGCTGTCGGAAAATTATATTTTAGGGAGCTTAATATACGTCTTCCTACATTTTCCAAAAGTTTGGATTTAGTTTTCATCTCTTTTTTAACAATCGAATAAACTTCTTGGTAATTTATTGTTTTTGTTAAATCATCAGTTTCTTCAGCAAGGCTTGTTTCAGCCTCGATGAAAAGGTCGACAATAAATTTTGTGCCTATAATCTGCTCTTCCTTGAAACAACCATGATAAGCAAAAAACTCCATTCCTTCAATTGATATGATCGACATCTAAGTTTTATTTTATTTGTTGAATTGCTTTTTTAATTCTCCTAACTGTTTCATCTGCAGTTAGTATAGACGCTATTTCAAACACCGATGGACCCTGAGAAGAGCCAACCAAAGACAATCGTATTGTATTCAATACTTGTCCCATGTTATATTGTTTTTCCTCAATAAATAGTTTAATTGCGCTCTCCAAGGTTATTGGATTTAATTCTTTTATGTTTAATAGGAGTTGCACGATTCCTTCCAGCATTTGAGGAGTGTCTTCTTTCCAGCGCTTCTTAATAATTTGGGGATCATAATTATTTGGTGCTATAAAAAAGTAGTGAGTTAGTTCCCAAAAATCAGAAATAAAAGTAGCCCGATCTTTGACAAGATCTATTATTTTAAGAACTGGAAAATCTACTGATTTAATACCTTTTTCCTCTAAGATTAATGAAAAAACAGAAGCTATTTCTTTACTAGATTTTTGTTGCAAATATCGATGGTTAAACCATTTTGCTTTCTCTAAATCAAATTTAGAACCTGATTTACCTATACGATCAAGACTAAATAATTGTATTAGTTCTTCTTTAGTAAATATTTCCTGATTGATGCCAGGATTCCAACCTAGTAGCACCAAAAAGTTTAAAAACGCTTCCGGAAAGTAACCAACTTCACGGTATCCCAAATACTTTTCTTTAGTGTCTAAATTGATCCATTCGATCGGAAATACTGGAAATCCTAAACGATCACCATCACGCTTGCTAAGTTTACCTTTTCCATCAGGTCTAAGTATAAGTGGCATATGTGAGAAGAAGGGCATTTCTTTTTCCCAACCTAAGTACTTATAGAGTAAAATATGTGAAGGAGTCGAGTTTGTCCATTCCGAACCTCTTATAACATGGGTAATTTGCATAAGATAATCGTCTACAACGTTAGCTAGATGGTATGTAGGCATTCCATCAGACTTGAATAAAATCTTGTCATCTAATTGAGAGGAATGAAAATTAAATTCACCCAAAACCGTGTCATTAAATGTTATAACTTCATCATCGGGGAGTTTTAATCTTATAACGTAAGGTTCTTTATCAGCAAGCTTTTGAGAAACAATTTGAGCTGAAAGGGTCAAAGAATTTTTCATATCAATTCGTGTAATAGCATTGTATTGCTGAATAGGATTCTTTTCAATTTTTAATCTTTCGCGCATTTGGTCAAGTTCTTCAGAGGTATCGAAAGCGTAATAAGCATAACCGTCTTGAATTAATTGCTCGGCATATTTTTTATAGATGGGTTTACGTTCAGATTGACGATAGGGACCAAATTCTCCACCTTGTTCAATTCCTTCATTAGGATCAATTCCAAGCCAATGCAAAGCTTGAATAATGTATTCTTCTGCTCCAGGAACATAACGATTTTGATCTGTATCTTCAATTCTTAAAATAAAGTCTCCACCATTTTTTTTGGCAAACAAATAATTAAATATTGCAGTTCTAACACCACCGATATGTAAAGGTCCTGTCGGACTTGGAGCAAACCTTACTCGCACTCTGTTAATCATAATAATTATATTTTTAGTGCAAAGATATAAATAAACCCACTTAGGAAGTCTGGATTAAAAAATCTAATAAGAATTGGTGATTTACTCTCAAGCTTTTATTTATTTAAATATATTTTAATGGCAATAATAAATGGATAGTTTTCAAACTTTAATGCGCGTAATGAACATAAAAAGAAGCAGTTAAGGTTTAATACTAAATGTTATAGTTAATTTATAAGCCGATTTAAATGTAGTTTTTAGAGTTAGTTTATCCTTTTAAGGCCTACAGGGGATTCTAATCGATGTTAATTAAACGAAAATGTTTAAAAAAATTAGTAACCCTCTCAAGAAAAAATAGTATAAAGTGGTATATTGAAATTATGGTTGCAAGTAAAAGTCTAAATTTCTAATGAACATTAAAGATAGGTAATCTGAAAAAAAATGAGTACAATCGTTTTAAAAAATAGTAATGAAAGTTTAAATCGGATTGAAAGTTTCGTGGAGTATATTTGCGAAGGATTCAATATTAATGAAACCTTTCTGGGAAACATGATTATAGCTGTGACAGAAGTTGTTAATATTATTGAAGCAGAAAATCCGGGAGTACAGATTACTTTCGAGAATGAGCAAAAAAAATTCTCATTTATTTTTAGTAACTTTTCAAAAGAAATAGATTTAGCCCTCTTCACTGACGCTAATAACGTATTAAATGAGGCAATAACAGACAGGGAGAATTCTCTTTTTATGATAAATGCTTTATGTGATGATTTAATTATTGATATAAAGGGAAGAAAAATTGTTTTAACTTTCATTAATGAAGGGGTTGATGAAACTTTATCAAGCCATAGGAAAAATTATCTAAATAATTACTTAAATCAACAACTAAAAGTAAATTGAATAGCACAAAAACTCAAGTAGCTGGAATTCGTTTTTATAACGAAAATTATAAATATAATGTAAAGAGTATAAGGAAGATAAGACAATGGCTGGTATCTTGCGCAGCTATGGAAGGTAAAAGGATTCAGGAATTAAATTTTATTTTTTGCGATGACAATTATTTACTAAACATTAATATAAAATATCTCAAGCATGATTATTTGACTGATATAATTACTTTCGATTATTCAGGTGATAAAAGTATTCTATCTGGGGATGCTTATATAAGTATAGATAGAGCTAAAGAAAATGCAATATTGTATAAGCAAACATTGCAAAAGGAAGTCAAAAGATTATTGATTCATGGGCTACTTCATTTAATCGGATACTCAGATAAAAACGAGAAAGCTAAGAAATTAATGAGAGAGCTTGAGGACAGATATTTAGAAAAATTCTGCAATGAATCATCCCACCGCTAGATAGTATATTAATTAATTGTATATTATCAAATAATCGTAATAATGAAATAAAATAAGCTTAAAATTATGAGCTTCAAAGGTATAATTATTGCTTAGCAAGTTGAGCAATGACGATTAAACTTTAATTTAGGATATGTAAGTTCATATATATAACTTTGAAAAAAGTTTTTGGGTTTCACGTGGAACAAAGTTATGTTTAATAAATACGATATTATTGTTGTTGGTGCAGGGCATGCTGGATGCGAAGCCGCTGCGGCTGCATCGAATTTGGGATCTAAGGTTCTATTAATTACAATGAGCATGGAGAACATGGCCCAGATGTCATGTAATCCTGCGATGGGTGGTATTGCCAAAGGACAAATTGTTCGTGAAATTGATGCATTAGGGGGATATTCAGGAATTGTAACAGATCATACAATGATTCAATTCCGTATGTTGAATAAATCGAAAGGGCCTGCTATGTGGAGTCCGAGGGCTCAAAGTGATCGTATGCTATTTTCAAGAAAATGGAGGGAGATACTGGAAAAATTGCCAAATTTAGAATTTTGGCAGGATATGGTTGCTGAAATTATTGAAAAAGATAATCGGATTGTTGGGGTTAGGACAGGAATGGGCCATGTGATTAATGCAAAGGCTGTGATTCTGACAAATGGTACATTTCTGAATGGTAAAATTCATATCGGGACTAAAACTTTTAGCGGGGGTAGAATTGGGGAAAGATCATCTGTGGGGTTAACTGAATCGTTGATAAAGATGGGCTTTGAATCTAGTAGGATGAAAACTGGAACACCTGTTCGTGTTGATGGAAGATCCCTTGATTTTACTAAGATGGAAGAACAAAAGGGGGATGAGATTCCAGGTAAGTTTTCATTTACTAACACACCAAAGCTTCAAAAACAAAGAAGTTGTTACCTTACTTACACAAGTACTTCTGTTCATGATACACTCAGGCAGGGCTTTCATGAATCCCCAATGTTTAGCGGAAGGATTCTTGGAATTGGACCTAGATATTGTCCTTCAATAGAAGATAAAATAGATCGTTTTTCTGATAAAGATAGGCACCAATTATTTATTGAGCCAGAAGGATGGAGCACAATTGAGTATTATGTTAATGGTTTTTCATCATCATTACCAGATCATATCCAATATAAAGCTCTCAAAAAAATTCCAGGATTTGAAAATGCAAAAATATTTAGACCGGGTTACGCTATAGAATATGATTATTTCCCTCCTATTCAGTTAAATTACACTTTAGAAACTAAGTTGATTGCAAATTTGTTTTTTGCAGGGCAAATAAATGGAACAACTGGTTATGAAGAAGCGGCTTCTCAAGGAATTATTGCTGGGATAAATGCACATCAGATCACTAGTGAAAAAGAGCCATTCATTTTAAAAAGATCAGATTCCTATATTGGAGTGCTAATTGATGATTTAATTACAAAAGGAGTAGATGAACCCTATAGGATGTTCACTTCTAGAGCAGAGTATCGTTTATTACTTAGACAGGATAACGCAGACATTAGATTAACAGAAAGAAGCTATAAAATTGGTTTGGCTGATGAGCGAAGAATGGAGGCTGTAAACAATAAGAATGAAAAAATAGCAGAGATTATTAATAAGCTAAAAAATGTAAGTCTTGATCCTGATGACATAAATTCATATCTCATATCGAAGAATACAAACATTATTACACAAAAGACAAAAATTGCATCACTTGTTTTGCGCCCTCAAGTTAATTTGCCTGAATTAATTAAACATAGTAAAAAAGCGAATGATATAGTGCTTAAATATGAAAATTTGGATCCAACATTGATAGAATCGATAGAAATACTAATTAAATATGAAGGATATATTGTTAAAGAAAAGGAATTGGCTGATAGATTTGAGAAGTTTGAAAGGATGAAGTTGGATACTGACTTTGATTATCATGAATTAAAAGCTTTATCCTTTGAAGCTCGTGAAAAATTGAATAGAATTAAACCAACAACTATTGGACAAGCAGCCCGCATAAGCGGTGTTTCACCATCAGATATTTCTGTTTTAGCAATATTTAATGGAAAATGAAAATTGTTTCACGTGAAACGTTAACAAATGGAGAATATTAAAAATTGCATGGTTTGTGATTCAGATCAAAATGAAGTTTACTTAAAATGCAGTGACTATTTAGTTACAAAAGAAGATTTTATATTAACTCAATGTAAAAATTGTGGTTTCGTTTTTACAAATCCTCGACCAACAATAGAAGAAATACCGCCATATTATAATTCAAAGGAATATTATTCTCATAGTGCTGATAGTAAGTCAATAATTTCAAGTATTTACAATATTGTAAGAAATTTAAATATAAAGAAAAAATTAAACCTTATTAAAAAGGTTACAAAGAAACAGGGACTGCTTTTAGATTATGGTTGTGGGGCAGGCTTATTTATTAAATACGCAACTAGTCAAGGTTGGGTAACTCGCGGCATTGAGCCAAATAGTGAGGCAAGAGCTGTATGCAAGGAATTAGGGTTGACTGTTGAGGCTCCTGAATTCTTAACCTCAATTAATGAACAAAAGTTTGATGTAATCACTTTATGGCATGTGCTTGAACATTTGCATGACATCGAAGTGGTAATCCCCAAATTGAAATCTATCCTAAATATTGACGGAATTATAGTAGTTGCAGTTCCGAATATTGATTCTTGGGATGCTAAAAAATATAAGGAGAATTGGGCTGCTTATGATGTTCCAAGGCATCTGTATCATTTCACTCCTAAAACAATAGAAAAACTATTTACTAAATTTGGTATGAGTATTGTTAGTACTCACCCGATGAAGTTTGATGCTTATTATGTAAGTATGCTGAGTGAGGGTAATTCAGTTTTAGCTAAAATAAAGGCTATAATAAATGGGCTAAGATCCAATATACATGCAAAATCTGAAATGAATTATTCAAGCTTGATCTATTTAATTAAATAAATTTCGTTAGATCCAGATTATGGAATCCGTAATGAAAAACAAGAATGTTGTTAGTCGCTCTTTTTGGGTTCATCTGATAATTACACTTTGTATAGCATTAGTGTTGTTTTTATTGGTGTATACATTTAATGAGCAGCAATCCAAGAAATACGTGAAAGCGCTTTTTGAGAAAGAACTTCATAAAAAAAGTGCAAGTTTAAATAAAATTTCTAATGAGATACTTGGAGCTTATTTTAATAATCAGTTAAATTCATCTCAGGCCTGGTCAGCTCAATTAAACACGATCAATGCAATGGTTTATCTTTTTGAAAGAGATTCACTGGTATACTGGTCATCAAATTTAATTGATCCATCAGGTATTATTGCTCAAGATGAACATCCCATAGTGAAGCTATCCAATGGATGGTATAAAATTTCTCAGAAAAATGATCATGATATTAAATTGGTTGAAGCTCTATTAGTTAAAAATGAGTATGCATATCACAATGAATATTTAATCCCAAAATTTATCAGTAGTGCAGCACTACCGGAGAATTATACAATATCTATTGAACCTAAGGATTTAAATATTCATGATGATGATGGGAGATTTTTATTTTCAATTATACAAGGAGATCAAAAGGAAATAAAATCTAAACAATCATTAGTTCTCTTCATTTTTTATCAGTTACTGATTGTTCTATTGCTGAGTTTAATAATTAAATTTTACAAGGTATATGGTTTCCTTGTTAGGAAAACATGGTTAATACCTTACCTGATTTTATTGGATTATTTGATATTATGGACATTCTTAAAATATATTCAATTACCTTCAGAATTATTTAAATCTTATCTTTTTTCACCCTCCACATTTGCTGATAGTGCGCATAATTCAATTGGGGATTTATTCGTAAATTCTATTTTCTTCCTTTTTTCGTCATACAGTATTGATCAGTTCTGGAAAAAAACATCTAAAAAACACATATACAGCCAATTAGCTCGAATTGGTAACCTGTTTGTATTAATATCAATATTATTTATCCTATTTTATTTTTACGAATATATAATTATAAGTTTATTTAAGAATTCACAGGTCTCCATAGAGTTTGGACAAGATTTCATCGCTCAACGAACAGTTACAATAATTTCATTTTTAATTGCATCTATTATTAGCTTAGCTATTTATTTTTACGGAAGAATTATTTTAATTTTAATATATCAACAATTTCATATAGGAATTCAGAGGTATATCGTAGGTGCTGGAGTTGTAATTGGCTATGGAATAATTACATATGTATTTTCTGAATTTCTAATTAGTACGGTTCTTCTAATAGGTACCTTCGCTTTCTTAATCCTTTTTATGGATGAAAAGGATTCGAAGATTACCTCTTTGCAAATAATAAGCTTTGTTTTAATGTTTGCGTTATATTTAGGATTTCTATCTGCTAATATTTTAACTAAAAAGGAATTGGAACAACGTATAGTAATTGCAGAATCTGTAGCTGGAGATCGGGATCCAATGGCTGAATATAACTTTGAGCAACTGATTGATAAAATCTATGGAGATTCTATAGTTCTTAAAATGGTTTATCAGCTCGATAAAAACAATAATGAGGTGAAAGTCGTACACAGAATACAGGGTTTTTTTAATGCAGTCGCTTCAATAAATTTTATACCACGTATAACGATCTGTGATTCTACTACAATCTTGAGTTTTAATAAAGACGATTACATGGTTAGTTGTGCAACCTATTTTGCAGAAATAATATCCGAGTTTGGAAATCCGACCAATAATGCTGATTTATTTTATTTTAGAAATAATTCTATCAATAATTCATACATCATCCGTTTGTTTTTTCCGCCAAAAGATAAGGTTGCTGGAAGATATATATTTATAGAATTAGATTCAGAATTCATACAGGAGGGTCTTGGTTATCCAGAGCTGTTGATAGATGAAACTTCAAATATATCTAGTGGAGAATTGGTCAATTATTCTTTGGCAAAATATAAACAAAATGAGCTTGTTTATAAATTTGGCGATTATGATTATAGCGTAAATCTTCAATATTATCAAGAATTTCAAGATGGGGGTAAACAATTTGATAATAACGGATATAATCACATTTTAATAAATAAGGATGCAGAAACAAGTATTATCATCAGTAAGGAAAACAAAGACTTAATTGATATTCTCGCGCCATTTTCTTACTTCTTTATTTTTCTAGCCTTATTTTTAACATGTTTTTACATGATAACTAGCTTCTCTTTTAAAATAATCAATGTCCAAATAAGTTTCAGAAATAGGCTACAATTCACATTGTTCAGCATTATTCTTACTTCATTTTTAGTGATAGGAATCACTACTTTGCTCTTTCTGATTCAATTAAATGATAAAAAAAACAATGAAATTTTAAGTGAAAAAGCTCATTCAGTATTAATTGAACTTGACCATAAATTGGGTGGGGCAGAGAGTATCAGTCCGGCAATGTATGAGACACTTAATGAATGGCTTGGAAAATTTTCGTTAGTTTTTTTCTCCGATATCAACTTATATTCGGTGGACGGGAGAATAATTGCATCATCAAGATTACCCATATTTGACGTTGGCCTTATCTCCAAATTAATGAATGTTACTGCTTATGATGTTTTGGCCAACAAAGAAAAACTGCTTTTTATTCAAAATGAAAAAATTGGAGAGTATGAGTATTTGTCAGCATATGTACCATTTCGAAATTCGCAAAACAAACTTATTGCATATATAAATTTACCTTATTTTGCTCGACAAAAAGAGCTTCAAAATGAAATTACAAGCTTTCTTGTCGCTCTCATAAATATTTATGTATTATTTTTTATCATTGCTTTATTAGTTACGATATTTATCTCACGTAGAATTTCAAAACCATTGCTACTTATAAGACAAAGCATTAGTGGAATAAGACTGGGCAAATCAAATGAAAAAATAAATTGGGCACGCAAAGATGAGATAGGTGGGCTGGTTACAGAATATAATAGAATGATTGATGAATTAAGTAAAAGCGCTAATTTATTAGCACGATCAGAGCGGGAGAGTGCTTGGCGCGAAATGGCTAAACAAGTGGCACATGAAATTAAAAATCCTTTGACGCCTCTAAAATTGAGTGTGCAGTACTTAAAAAAAGCGTGGGATGATAACGAAAAGGATTGGGATCAAAGACTAAATAGATTTACAAAAACAAGTATTGAACAAATTGACTCACTATCTGATATTGCTAGTGCGTTCTCAGATTTTGCAAAGATGCCTGTTCAAAAAATGGAACCAGTCGATTTAAAGAAAATAATTTATAATGCCGTAGAATTATTCAAAGAAAATTCAACGGTTGAATATGTGTTGCACTTACCCGAAAATGAATACATAATTATCGCGGATAAAAACCAAATACTTCGAGTATTTAATAATCTGTTTAAAAATTCTATTCAAGCATTGACGAGTAAAAAAGATGGCCAAATTACTATTTCTGTAAAAAAATCAAATTCTGAACTTATCGTGATGGTCGCAGATAATGGTTCTGGAATATCAAAAGAAATGTCAGATAAGATATTCACCCCAAGTTTTACAACAAAGACAAGTGGGATGGGTTTGGGATTGGCAATTGTAAGAAATATTATTATAAATACGGGTGGTGATATTTGGTTTGAATCAGAAACTGGCATTGGAAGCACGTTTTATATGTCATTTCCTCTGCCTCTTTTAGAAGTAGATGTTGTTTGATAGTCCATTTTATTAACTTTACTCCCTAAATTTATCAATTTGAATCCTATCAAGAAATTAGCCGGTCAAACAGTTATTTATGGGTTCTCAAGTATCATTGGCAGGATACTTAATTATCTTCTGGTTCCTTTATATACACGAATTTTTACACAAGGAGAATACGGGATTGTTAATGTGATGTATGCTTTTGTCGCAGTAGCATTTATCATCCTAACCTACGGAATGGAAACAACCTATTTCAGATATTCTGAGATTGAGAAAGGAAGACGTACTGTATACAATACCATTTTATCATCTATTCTTACCACATCTTTGATTTTTCTGTTTTTTGTAATTGTATTTGCAAAGGATGTTGCCCGATTAATTGAATACCCTGATAATTCAGAATATGTAATTTTATTCGCTATCATTTTATCACTCGATGCGATTTCAGCCATTCCATTTGCAAAATTGCGTGCTCAAAACAGACCCATTAAGTTTGCAAGCATTAAGTTTGTCAATATTGGAGTTAATGTTGGATTGAATCTTTTGTTCTTGTTATTGTGTCCATTCTTGTTAAAAGATGCGAGCCCTGCCGTTAGTAAAATTATTCTGATCTTTTTTAATCCTGAATGGAGTTTGATCGTTTATGTTTTTATTTCAAACCTAGCGGCTAGTGCTGTTACCTTGGTATTATTATACTCCGAATTAAGAGACTTCAAATTTAATTTTGATTTTAAGTTGTGGAAGAAAATGATGGTTTATTCTCTGCCATTATTATTGACAGGATTAGCGGGAGTTATGAACGAAACTTATGGTAGGCTATTAATGAAATATATATTACCCAAAGACATTGCGGAGCAACAGATTGGAATTTATTCAGCCAGTATAAAAATAGCATTCTTGCTAAATTTATTTGTACAGGCATTTCGATATGCGGCCGAACCATTCTTCTTTTCGCACGAAAAAGAAAAAGATTCAAAAGTTGTTTATGCAAGGGTTATGAATTACTTTGTCATAGCTACCTCCTTTATTTTTCTTGGATTAATGCTGTATATTGACATTGTCGTACTTATCATCGGGGTTAATTTCAGAGAAGGAGTTGCCGTAATTCCTGTATTATTACTGGGATATTTATTTTTGGGAATATTCTACAATCTATCAATTTGGTACAAATTAACCAATAAAACCATTTATGGTGCTTTAATAGCAATAGGAGGAGCGATATTGACCGTTGTCTTTAATTTATTATGGATTCCTCGTTTTGGATATATGGGGTCGGCATGGGCGGCCCTATTGTGTTATGGTTCAATGATGTTCGTATCTTATTTTATGGGGATGAGATATTACGTTATAAATTATCAAATTGGGAAATTGATAGCATACATTAGTCTTTCGATTGTGTTAGTTCTCATAAACCATTTCATTAAAATTGAAGATGAACTTTTTAAATTCCTATTAAGCACGTTCTTGTTAATGATATTCATACTAACAGTGTATATTACAGAACGTAAAGATTTTAAATCTTTTTTCTCTCACTAATTAAATTATCACCGTTTTATTGTAATCAGCATTAATCTAGTTGAATGCATATTTTCTGTAATTTAGCAGATTAATTTTATCAGCTGTGAAAATAGTTTTTGCCTGAAATTATTAGTTAAGCAGTTTCAGCCATAATTAATTTGATCATCTAATGTGATAATTTATGAATATTAAGATTGTTAATCACTCAAAGCATGCATTACCGGCTTATGAAACACCTTCATCTGCAGGACTTGATTTAAGAGCAAATATTGATCAGGAAATTAAACTTGAACCCTTACAACGAGCACTTATCCCTACGGGTTTATTTATTGAACTTCCTATTGGATTTGAGGCACAGGTCAGACCAAGAAGTGGACTGGCATTTAAAAAAGGAGTAACTGTACTTAACTCGCCGGGAACTATAGATGCTGATTATCGAGGGGAAATAAAAGTGATTCTTGTTAACTTATCGAACGAAGTATTTATTGTACAGGATGGTGAACGCATAGCTCAAATGATCATTTCGGCTCACGAAAAGGCAGAATGGATTGAGGTCGACGATTTGGAGGAATCTGAACGTGGAGCTGGTGGGTTTGGCCATACCGGAACGAATTAAACTTATAATAGTATTGATGAAAAAAAATCTTTATATAATCCTTCTGATTTTAATTGTTACTGGAAAACCCAGCATAGGATTTAGCCAAAAGACGAATATTGAAATAGATCAAAAAATCTCAACTTTAAACCTTAAAGAAAATGCTAATTTATTCGTAGAAGCCAATAAAGAAAAGAACCTGGGTAATTTAAAGAGTGCCGAAACTTTATACAAAAAATGTATTGAGCTAGTTCCAAATGATGCAGCATCTATGTACGAGCTTGCAACCATTTATCTCATGAATAATGAGATTGATTCCGCAAAAAAATTGGCAGAAAGGACCGTAAAAATCGACACAACGAATACTTGGTATAAACTATTGCTTTCGAATATTTATAAAATAGATAAATCCTATCAAAAAAGCGTAGAAGTTTTGGAGGAGTTATCAAGACAGAATCCTGAAAATCTTGAATATACCGAAGAATTAGCTCAGAATTATATCATAATCGGAGAAGATGAGAAGGCTATCAATGCCTTAAACATAATAGAAAACAAAATTGGGATTACTGAACAACTAGCAATTCAAAAACAGAAATTATATCAGAATCTGAATCAAGTTGAATCTGGCATTGGAGAAATTGAAAAATTAATCCATGAATTCCCAACAGAGGTAAGGTATTATGCGTTATTGGCAGAATTATGTTTAAAAAATGATTTAAATGAAAAAGCTTTAAATGCTTATAAACATATTGCAGAATTAGATCCGGAAAATCCCTATATCCACATTTCACTTTCCGATTTTTACCGAAAATCAGGAGATACCTTGAGTGCTTTTCAGGAATTAAAAACTGGTTTTGAAAACGACCAATTAGATATTGATGCCAAAATTCAGATTTTAGTCTCTTATTATACAGTTGAGCAAATTTTTAGTGAAAGGAATAAAGAAGCCGAAGAGCTGGTTTCAATGTTGGCCAATAAATATCCTGAAAACTCAAGGATCCTATCTATTAAATCAGAAATTTTATATCAGGCACGTGATTTTGTTAAAGCAAAAGAGTATTTATTAAAGGCTATTTCTATTGATAGTATGCTTGTTGGATCCTGGGAACAACTTCTTATTACCGAATCTGCATTATCCGAATTTAAGGAAATGGCCGAACATAGTCGCAAAGCTATTGCCTTATTTCCAGAAAGACCACTGCCATACTTATTTGCAGGGCTTGTTAATTTTCAGGACAAGAACTATGATGAAGCCATTTCTTATTATAAAAATGGATTGGTTTTGGTGCAAAGCAATTCAGCCTTATCCGTTCAGTTTTATTCTTTTTTAGGAGATGCTTATCATGAATTAAATAACAATTCTGAATCTGATCAATCCTATGAAAGTGCGCTCAAGCTTGATCCTGAAAACTCTGTCGTGCTTAATAATTATGCATATTATTTGGCCTTGCGTTCAGAAAAACTTGATCAAGCAAAGCGAATGTCCTTCAAGGCCGTTGATCTCGACCCTAAAAATGCTTCAAACTTGGATACAAAAGCTTGGGTGTTGTATAAAATGAAACTGTATAAAGAAGCAAAAGTAGTAATAGAAAAAGCCATTGAAATTGGTGAACAAAATAGTGCAGAAGTTTATGAGCATTATGGAGATATTTTATTTCAATTAGGGGATATAAAGAAAGCAGTTAAATCCTGGAAAATGTCGCGTAAAAAGGGTTCGGAATCTGAATGGATAAATAAAAAAATTAGAGAAAAAAAATTATATGAATAATTGGATGGAATTAAAACCAGGTTACATATTGATCATATTTGTTTTGATCATAGCAACCGGATGCGGTGCTGCAAGAAAAATTATCAAAGAGCCATTAAAAGAAGAAGGCATTGATTATTTGTTTGAAAAGTTAAAGGAGAATGAATTAAAATTTGATCAATTCAATGCCAAGTTTAATTTAGAATATGTTCATAATAAGAAAAAAACAGAATTTAAAGGTCAGGTCCGGATTAAAAAAGATAGCATGATTTGGGTATCGTTTTCTCCAGCCTTGGGTATCGAAGCAGCACGAATGTTAATTACATACGATTCCGTTAAATTTATCAATAGGATGAATAAAACCTATTTCGAAGGAGATTATAATTATCTGAACGATTTTTTAGACACAAATATTGATTTTGATGTATTACAAGCATTGATTCTTGGGAATGATTTAAGCCATTATGAGGATGGAAAATTTAGGGCCAGTATTGAAAATAAGTTATATAAGCTAGCAACAGCATCAAGATCCAAACTGAAACGCTATATTCGAAGTCACGAGATTGATCCAATCGTTTTCATCCAAAGTATTTGGCTTTTGCCCGAGACTTTTAAAATTTCACAACTATCATTAAAAGAAATCAAAAAGGAAAACAAAAAGCTTCAGGCAAACTATAGCAAATTTATGGAACTCGATAAACAACTTTTTCCAAGGGTAGTTGACTTTGACCTACAGGCAGAAAGCAAAATTGAGGTGCATTTGGTGTTTTCAAAAATAACAATTAATGAAGAGCTTAATTACCCGTTTAATGTCCCTGTTAAGTTTAATTTGATCACTAAGTTTGAATAAAACAATTGTTGATGATTGATAATCACATATCAATTTGTTTTTTTAAAAAAAATGGTATTATTCTGTTTTTTTTATTGCTTGCATTTATTTCAAATGGACAAAGTCAAAAGGAAACTTTAGAAATTGAAAAGAGAAAAATTGAAGAGGAAATCAATTATACCAACCAATTGCTTAAATCTGCAACGGCAAATAAAACAAATTCGCTTCAGGAATTAATTCTGATTAATAATAATATCAAACAAAGAGAATTGCTTATTTTAAATTATACGGTTGAGCTTAAAAATCTGGAAAGGCAAATATCGAACAATGATAAAAAAATACTTGCATTGGAATCAGATCTTAAACAAGCGAAGGCTGAATATGCGCTTTTAATCAATTATGTGTTTAAAAACAGAGACTCAAAGGATCGGCTCATGTATATTTTTGCCGCCGATAATTTTAATCAGGCTTTTCAACGCTTAAAATATCTTCAATATTATAGTGAATACCGTAAACATCAGGCTATACGAATTGAACAAATTAAAGACTCTGTTTTGGTGACGAATCAATCTATAAATAAGCAAAAGCAGGAAAAACAAAGCATTCTCAGGCTTCAGCAGAATGAAATAAAAGTATTACAAACAGAAAAAACGCAACAAGACACCAAGATAAATATCCTTGCTAAACAAGAGAATCAATTTCGGGAAAAAATCAGGCAAAAAAGAAAAGAGGCTGAACAATTAAACCGTGCTATAAACGATATCATTTCAGAAGAAATTAAAACTGCCGCTGCAAAAGCAAAGGCAAGTGGTTCGGAAAATCTTTCTGACATTATCGCTTTAACACATGCTGAACTTGAGCTAACGAATACTTTTGTTCGAAATAAAGGAAAATTGCCCTGGCCATCGGAGCATGGAATTGTTTCAAGTACATTTGGGGAGCACGACCATCCGGTATTAAAGCGAATAAAGATTAAAAATAATGGAATCGATATATTGACTAATGTTGGCGAAAATGCCCGGGCGGTCTTTGATGGAAAGGTTATCAGTGTTCGTACTATTACAAATACAAATAAAGCAATTATTATCCGTCATGGTGAGTTTTTTACTGTGTACTCAAACCTGATCGATGTCTATGTAAAACCTGGAGATGAGGTTAATACCAAACAATCGCTGGGAGTTGTTTATACCAATGAGTCGGAATCGAGAACAGAATTGCATTTTGAAATTTGGAAAGGAAAAATTTTATTAAATCCCCAATCTTGGGTTGTAAAATAGCTATGGCTATTGATATATTTTAGGGATTAACTCTCCTTTAAGAACCCTTAATGCATTTAAGGCAAGTGCTTTCATTTCATCTTCTCCCGGATAGACATAAACAGGTGCTAATCGTTCAACATGATCAATAATTTGCCTCGTGAACCATTTATCATGAGCAATGCCACCGGTAATTAAAATCCCATCAACATCACCTTTAAGTACAGCCGACATGGATCCTATTGATTTTGCCACTTGATAAGCCATAGCTGAGTAAATCAGTTTAGCATATTTGTCGCCTGCTTTTACTCTTTGCTCAACCTCATAAGCATTATTTGTATTTAAATAAGCAACAAGCCCCCCATTTCCGGTAATCATTTTTTTCAACTCTTTTTCTGTATACTTGCCGCTAAAACATGCTTTAACCAAATCACCAACCGGCAAAGTTCCACTTCTTTCCGGAGAAAAAGGGCCTTCACCATCCAAACCTTGATTTACATCAATAACCCAACCTCTTTTATGTGCACCTACCGTTATTCCACCACCAAGATGAGCAACGATTAAATTCAGGTCCTCGTATTTTTTTAGAATTTGTTGAGCATGCTGACGGGCAACTGCT
>PHDM01000013.1 GCA_002840985.1 Bacteroidetes bacterium HGW-Bacteroidetes-17 | reverse complement strand
TATGTTCGCATTATGGATGTTCGGGAAAACATTGGAAGAAGTGTGGGGTCCAAAGAGATTCCTGACTTATTATATGGTTACCGGAATCGGGGCTGCCGTGATACAAATGCTTGTGACATTTATACGTATTCAATCCATTGAAGCTGCGCTAACCCCTGATTTGATCGATACAGTTTACAGAGAAGGAAGTAGTGTGATTCAGCAAGGGATGAATTATTCCAACGATGCCATGGCTAAATTAAACATGATGATCAATACACCTACAGTTGGTGCATCAGGTGCGGTTTTCGGCTTATTACTCGCTTTCGGAATGCTGTTCCCTAATGCTGTTATTTACCTTTATTTTGCCATCCCGATAAAGGCCAAATGGTTTGTAATGATTTATGGAGCAATAGAACTTTATTCCGGGGTTGCAAATAATCCTGCTGATAATGTTGCCCACTTTGCGCATTTAGGAGGCATGATTTTTGGTTTCTTCATGATCAAATATTGGAAACGAAATTAGCTAAGAAATATGTATGCAAATAATAGCCCGATTGAGGAGATTAAAACTTTTTTTAAGCAAGGGTCCTTACTTTCACGTCTCATTTTAATTAATGTTGCAATTTTTATTTTAGCCAACATTATTAATTTGTTTTTTTGGTTAACTCAATCAGGAATTGACCCTGCCGGAAGAGACAGTAGTTCTCTCTTTATTTCATGGTTTGCACTTCCTTCAAATGTGAGCGAATTTTCACTTAAACCATGGACATTGTTTACTTATATGTTTCTTCAGGAAAATTTTTTCCATTTATTTTTTAACATGGTGATGTTATACTTTGGTGGAAGAATATTTTCAGAATATTTAAATTCAGCAAAATTGCTTAGTGTCTATGTTTGGGGAGGTGTCTTCGGAGCTTTATTATTTGTTTTTACCTATAATTTCTTTCCTGTTTTCCAAAGGGAAGTGCTTTTTTCAGTTCCTTTACTTGGGTCCTCTGCTGCAGTTATAGCCATTTTGGTTGCCATCGCAACTCATGTTCCGAATTACTATGTAACCCTGATGATTATCGGAAGAGTGCGATTAAAACATTTAGCAATCTTTTTTATCATCATCGATATTTTAAGTATTCAAAGGGGTAATGCCGGTGGTCACATTTCGCATCTTGGGGGTGCTATTTGGGGTTTCGCCTATATTTGGTTAACAAAAAATGGTTTTGCCATGAACTGGAACTTTTTTAAAATGCCTAAAATTTCTTTTGGACGTAAACCCCGGAAAGCATACACTAATCCGAATTACCAAAAACGACCGCTAACTGACGAGGAATATAACAATGCTAAAATCAAGCAACAAAAAGATATTGACTTTATCCTTGAAAAAATTTCCAAATCAGGATATAGCAGCCTGACTTCAAAAGAAAAAGAGTTATTGTTCAAAAGCAGTAACAAATAGTGAAAGAAAAACCACATCCGGAAAATTACATCTATAGATATTTACTTTATCTGAACTATATCTTTATTATATTTCTCGGACTATCTTATCTTTCGATTTATATCAATCCTGTTAATTTTTGGGCAATATCCATTTTTGGGATGGCCTATCCTGTACTAATCATTACAAATCTGCTCTTTATTTTTTTGTGGATTGGTCTTAAAAAAAGTTATTTTCTTATTTCTTGTGTTGCAATATTGATTGGCATTAATTTGATCGGGAAATTTGTTCAATTTAATTTTTTTGGGAAACAAAACAGTCCGATTGAATCAATCTCATTACTATCTTATAACGTCCATAATTTTTCGCAGAAGTCAAAGAAAAGTGTTTTCGATAAAGGCATCCAACATGAAATATTCAATTTTATTGAATCTCAGAATAGTGACATCGTATGCTTACAGGAGTTTAACTACATTGGCGAAAATATTTATGCATCGCATGCCCAATTAAAACAACAACTTGGATCAAACAATTATTATTTTGAGAGCTATTTCAATCCTAAAAAAAACAAGGTATTCGGAATGGCAACTTTCAGCAAGTTTCCCATCATGAATTCGGGCTATCTTGACTTGGAAGAAACAAGAAAATTTGGCACTTTCATCGACATCATCCGAACAGGTGATACTATAAGGGTTTATAATATTCATTTGGAATCAATCAGTCTTAACTATGTTGACTATTCTTTTGTATCAGGCATTACTGCAGGTGATAGTATCCAAAAACCTAATACCAGATTATTGCTCAACAAACTACATAAAGCATTAATTAACCGCACCAGGCAAGTTGTTGTTTTAAAAGATCATCTCTCTCATTCTCCTTATCCTGTGATTTTATGTGGTGATTTTAACGAATTGTCATGCTCATATAATTACAGAAATCTCTCTGCCGGAATGCTGGATGCTTTTGTTGAAAGTGGCAATGGAATTGGGAAAACTTTTGCAAGCTTCTTACCTGCATTCCGAATTGATTATATCCTTTTTGATCCGCAATTTAAATCTTTCGATTACGAGGAAATCAAAATTAATTTATCCGATCATTATCCAATAAAGAACAAATTATATTTAAAATAATTTAGTGCCTCAATCGATGAATTCGTATTTTTGAATCCAAGGATAAAGTATATGAAATTCGAGCTTACTTCTGATTTTGAACCGACCGGGGATCAACCCGAAGCCATCAAACAACTGATGGAAGGCGTTTTACGGGGCGATAAAGCACAAACCCTTTTAGGTGTCACGGGTTCGGGTAAAACATTTACCATTGCTAATGTAATCAATCAACTAAACAGGCCCATTTTGGTTTTGAGTCACAACAAAACGCTTGCGGCCCAACTTTATGGCGAATTCAAACAGTTTTTCCCGAATAACGCGGTGGAGTACTTCGTTTCCTATTACGACTATTATCAACCTGAAGCATATCTGCCGGTAACAAATACTTATATTGAAAAAGATCTTTCAATTAATGATGAAATTGAAAAATTAAGATTAAGTACCACCTCTTCCCTGCTATCGGGAAGAAGAGATGTAATTGTTGTTTCATCAGTTTCATGTATTTATGGAATTGGAAACCCCGATGATTTTACAAATAATGTAATTCGTTTGAAATTAGGGGATAAAATCGGGAGAAATGTTTTTCTGCATGCTTTGGTCACCAGTTTGTACTCTCGGAATGAAATTGCATTAAACAGGAGTAATTTCAGGGTAAAAGGTGATACAGTGGACGTTTACCCAGCTTATTCAGATATCTGTTATCGCATCGTTTTCTGGGGAGATGAAATTGAAGAACTTGAAACCTTCGATCCACTTACGGGCAAATCTATTTTATCGATGGAGGATATGACCATTTATCCGGCAAATATATTTGTCACCTCTAAAGATAAAATGAAACAGTCTATTTACGACATACAGGATGACCTGGTAAAACAAGTGGCTTATTTCAAGGAAATTGGGAAAAACCTGGAAGCAAAACGGCTCGAAGACAGAGTAACGTATGATTTGGAAATGATGCGGGAACTGGGATATTGCTCTGGAATAGAAAACTATTCCCGATATTTTGACGGACGTGACACGGGTAGCCGCCCCTTCTGTTTGCTCGATTATTTTCCGGATGATTTTTTATTGGTTGTTGATGAAAGCCATGTCACAATTTCTCAGGTAAGGGCCATGTATGGTGGAGATCGATCACGGAAGCATAATCTTGTAGAATATGGATTCAGACTTCCTTCGGCCATGGATAACAGACCTCTCAAATTTGATGAATTTGAAAGTATAATTGGTCAAGCCATTTATGTAAGCGCAACCCCTGCCGATTATGAATTAATGCTTTCAGATGGTATTTATGTCGAACAAATAATCAGGCCAACGGGGCTATTGGATCCGGTAATTGAAGTACGCCCCAGTCAAAATCAGATCGATGATTTGCTTCATGAAATAGAAAGGGTGGTAAGCCAAAATGAACGTGTTTTGATAACCACGCTAACCAAAAGAATGGCTGAAGAACTTACAAAGTATATGACCCGCCTGAACATCAAATGCAGCTATATTCATTCGGATGTAGAAACACTTGATCGGGTTGAAATTTTAAGAGACTTAAGACTTGGTGTTTACGATGTTTTGGTTGGTGTAAATCTATTGAGAGAAGGTCTGGATTTACCGGAAGTAGCACTCGTTGCAATTTTGGATGCGGATAAGGAAGGATTCCTTAGATCAGCCAGATCGTTAACACAAACGGCTGGACGAGCTGCCCGAAACCTTGGAAGTAAGGTAATTATGTATGCTGATAAAATTACAAATTCGATGCAAATTACAATGGATGAAACGGATAGAAGAAGGGAAAAACAAATTGCATATAATACCAAATATAATATTACCCCAACTCAGATCACCAAGTCCAGAGAATCAATTATGGGTCAGTCTACTGTTGCCAATTCAAAAGCATATGTCGAATCAAATGAACATACCATTGCTGCAGATCCAGTTGTAAAATACATGAATAAGGACCAGATCAATAAAGCTATTCAAAATAATAAGAAACAAATGGAAGCGGCCGTAAAAGAACTTGACTTTATAACAGCTGCAAGATTAAGGGATGAAATAAACGATTTAAAAAAATTGTTAGCCGAAAAATAATGCAAACGCGTTTTTTGACTTTATTAACTATTTTTTGTAGATAAATTATTGGGAACATAGACGTCCTATAAGTAAAAAACACTATTTTTACACCAAATTAAACTGGCTCGAACTGAGTCTTGCGCGCATATAAAATACTAACTACATGAAAAAAAAGATTCTTATTATTGACGATGAACTCAGCATCCGTATGTTATTGGAAAATTTCCTTAAAAAGGAATACAACGTTGTAACAAAAAATGACGGGATGGAAGGACTAACCTGGTTGGAAGAAGGGAATATACCTGATTTAATTGTAGCTGATATTCAAATGCCTAATTTGGATGGATATGATTTCATTAAAAATTTGCGCGCAAGTGGTTATTTTAAGCACATCCCGGTAATCATGCTATCTGGAATAGAAAGTACATCTGAGAAAATTAAATGTTTAAAATTGGGTGCAGACGATTATATCGTAAAACCATTTAATCCTGAAGAGTTATCCATCAGAATTGAATTACTTATCTCCAGGAAATCATAATTCAATTGTTAACTTTGAATTTGATGGAAAACGAAAATAAAAAGAAATTAAACATTCTTTATATCGGTGGCAATAAAGAGGTCATCAAAAAATACCAGGATTCAAACCTCCTTTTTGAAATTATTTTAACTGAAAATGGGCTTGAAGCGGTTAATACGCTTAGGACACTTGAGGATTTGGATGGCATTATTTCAGAGGCCCATCTACCGGGTATAAATGGCATTGAGGTGTACCGAATGATTAGAAATGAAGGAATACATTCAAAAACACCATTTATTCTTATAACACACGAACCTGACGACAAGCTTTATAAACTTGCAATTAAAGAACGGATTGATGATTTTTACATCATTCCGATAAATATTGAGGAAATTTATACCCGGATAGGATTTCTAAAATCTTTTAAAGCAAATTACTCGAAAGAGAAGACTTCAAAAAAAAACGTTCACGACTATAGTATCCCAATCGTAAAACGATTATTTGACATTCTGGTTTCAGGTTTCGCGTTATTGCTCTTATCCCCCGTTTTTATTATTACAGCACTCGCTATTAGGTTTGAATCAAAAGGTAAGGTCTATTATACCTCCAAAAGAGTTGGTACCGGGTATAAAATATTCGATTTTTACAAATTCAGATCAATGTATCATGGTGCTGATGCCAGATTGAAAGAATTAGATCATCTCAATCAATATTCCAAAAACAACCATGAGCAAGATTTGAATAATGGGGACGACTATTTAAAAAATCAATGTCCAAGGTGTTCTAAATTAAAGAAAGGAATCTATTGCTCACCTACGCTATATACAGGTGGACATAAAGTTTGTGAATATTGGTACAATGAACTTAAAAAATCCTCTGATTCATCAACCTTCATTAAAATTAAAGATGACCCTCGTGTAACTAAGATTGGAAAAATAATCAGAAACACAAGTATTGATGAGCTTCCTCAATTAATCAATGTTTTAAAAGGCGATATGTCGATTGTAGGAAATCGGCCATTACCTTTATACGAAGCTGAGTTATTAACTTCCGACGATTGGAGCGAAAGGTTCTTAGGTCCGGCTGGAATTACAGGGCTATGGCAGGTAGAATTGAGAGGAAGAAAGGGCGAAATGTCTGAAGAAGAACGTAAAGTTTTAGACAATCATTATGCTAAAACTTATTCTTTTTGGGGAGATATTAAATTGATATTGCGAACAATTCCAGCTCTTTTTCAAAAGGAAAACGTATAGCTATATAAATTTTGAATTTATCGGATGTTCTTATCTTGGTAAAATTTAATATATTGCATCTTATTAAACTGTTAAAAACTCTTTAATAACTATTTGAATTAATCTTAAATATTTATTACAAAATAGTTGTAGTTTGTTTAATTGAAAATATTTAATTTTAAATATCATAATCCTTCGAAAAAATAGAACCCATGGTCTGTTGGAATAAACTCTTACTAAAAATATCCGTTCCTCTTTTTTTCATTGTCTTTACTTCGATTGTAGAGGCTCAGGTGACAGACAGTTCGATGTTTTTTAATCCAATTAGAGATAATATAGCGCAAAAACTGCCTCCTCTTGAAGCCCTTATTGATTCTGCTATTGCTAATTCACCACAAATTCAAATGGATGAATTAAATGCAGATCTGACAAGATATGAAATCATATCTGCTAAAAGACAATGGCTTCAGCATTGGGGATTAGATATGATTGTAAATTATGGCAATTACCTATACAATGACCGTGATGAATTAACAAGATTGGACAAATTTTATCTTTCTGAATCACGAAGGCTTAATTATGGAGCCGGGATTTATGTTAGAATGCCTATTTTTTACGCTGTGGATCGAAAGAATGAAATAAATAAAAAGAAGAAATACAGAGAAATAGCCATTGTTAACAGAGAAATTCATGTTAGGATGATTAGACAAGAAGTTATTGCAACATATAATATATTGATGCAACAACAGGATATTTTAAAAATAACCAATGATTATCAACAGGTGGCGGATATGATGATGCGTAACGCAGAAAATATGTTCTTAACGGGTGAAATACCACCTGAAGAATATGCCAGACAAAAGGATTACCAAACCAGGGGAGCTACTGATTACGCATTAACGATAGGAAGATTTAATAGTGCATATACTTTACTTGAGGAATTAGTAGGCATCAAGTTTAATCTCATTAATGTATTAAAATAATGGATTTACACAAAGTTTTACAACTGATAAGAAGACATTTGTTTTTACTCATTGCGGTACCATTATTCATGGCATTACTCGTATATATATTCACGCGTAATCAAGCAAAAACCTATTCATCAGAAGTTATAATTTATACAGGGATTGCAACCGGTTATTCAATTGAATCGACAAGTAGCAGATCAGTCGATTATTTTTCAACAAATATCCAATTTGATAATTTAATTAATCTCATTAAAGCGAATCAAACTATTGAGAATACTGCAATACGACTTTTGGCCCAAGACATCTCTCTTGAAGAACCAAATCCACAATATATCTCAGCCAGTAATTACGCCGAATTACACCGAATTGTTCCAAAACATGTAAAAGACTTAGTTGTAAAAAATGGAAAGATGGGATTGGCAAGAGATAAAGAAGAGCAAATCAGAAGGCTAGAACAAGAAATCCAAGGACTTGAACAACAAATTTCAACAAAAAAATCAAGTGAATTATTGGGCGGCACATCCAACACTTCCATTACGGATACTCAACCTCAAACTAATTTAAATAAATCGGATAATAGTATATTTCATACCGTTCGCCCCGGTGAAACCTTATATTCTATTGCAGCAATGTACAGTATAAGTGCAGGCGAAATTGTAGATCAAAATAATTTGAGAAATAATTCAGTAAATGTTGGTCAAACCTTAGTTATTCACAAAGAACTTCCTACCGACTATTTATATCATATTGTTAAACCGGGAGAATCTGTTTACTCCATATCCAGGTTATATAATACAAGTATCAATGATATCAGAAGGCAAAACAATCTCTATTCCGATGACTTAATTGTTGGTAACCGGTTGATGATAAAGAAAATTACTCCAACAGCCTCCGGATATATAGATAATTCTATCAATCAAGTTAGTACATCGACAGTAATCGTTAATCCTGACGAAGCAAAGATTGATTTTAGCAGATTTGAATGGCCTTATAAAAAAGATCCTGTAATACCTCCTTATATCAGAAAGGATGATTTTTATAATACCGTTGATAATTTCACAAATTATTATAATTCCAGCGATACAAATTTTATTTACGAATTATTGCATTATAATCATCCTCACTATAGTCTTGTTAGCATAAAGTCCAATTCCGGTGTTTTCAGGGTAAGCAATTCCGATTTTATTCGGGTGACTTATCAGGCAGATGATCCGGGTATTTGCCAACAAACTCTTAAAATACTGGCTGAAGTATTCATAAAGAACTACACCATGCTGAAATCAAATGAGACTGATGAGGTTGTAGCATATTACCAAAGAAAAGTGGAAGAAGCTGATGCAAAGTTGCAAGATGCTGAAGATAGGCTTCTTGAATTTAATAAAGAAAATAATATTATTAACTATTACGAACAAAGTAAATACATCGCTGCACAAAAGGAAGATTTAGATCTATACTATCAAAACGAACAAATCAGGCTTGCTTCAGCTTCAGCTGCTTTACGTGAACTGAAAACAAAACTAATGGGGAAAGATAGCATCTATTTAAAGAGTGATATCATCATGCAAAAAATGAAACGGATCTCAGAAATATCCGAACTTATTATCATAAATGAAATATCTACCGAATACGATCCCTATATTGGCAATAATCTGGTTAATCTAAAAGCTGAAGCTAACAGAATTAAAGATGAGGTAAAAGCTCATGTTGATCAATTATTTATGTATTCCAGATCAAATGAAGGAATCCCTGTTAAAGATTTACTTGTGGAGTATATGAACAACAATATTACTTTCGTTGAAGCTCAGGCAAGCTTGCGTGTACTTAGTAATAGAAAACAAGATTTCACACGTATCTACCAAATTTTTGCTCCCTTGGGTGCTATGTTAAAACGGATTGAAAGAGAAATAAGTGTTGCTGAGCAATCTTATCTGGAGTTTTTGCATAGTTTCAATGTGGCAAAAATGGAACAACAAAACAATTTATTATCTTCCAAAATTAAAATTGTTGATGAGCCGTCATTCCCATTGCAGGCGAATCCATCACGAGCCAGTTTATTGGTTTTGGTTGCTGCTGTGTTTGGGTTTTTTATCGTCGCCTTCATTATTTTGATGCTTGAGTATTTTGATACCAGTGTTAAAAATCCATCGTCCGTTGAAAAATCGACTAATCTTAAATTAGCCGGTGCATATCCCGTTTTGGAACCAGGCCGCGATAACTCGTATATCAGTAACCGTCTGACGGAAATGCTTTTACAACAAATAAAATTGCATATCACCCATAATTCAATTTTCACCTCCGAAAAGCCTTACCTGGTTTTAATATTTAGTACTCAGCGACAAGTTGGAAAAACAACGGTTGCAACAGCACTCATTAATAAACTGCGCTCTTATGGCGAAAAAGTATTGTTTTTGAATTATTCAAAAGAAGAAACTGATACCAATGGCAATGATCTTGATAGTACCATTACCTACCAAATCGATAATAAATTTGTGGAAATCAAACATATTAATGAATTATTGGTAAGTAATTACCTACGAAAAGACAATTATAAGTATGACTATATTTTCTTAGAAATCCCTGCAATTATTTTCAATTCGTATCCATTTGAGTTAATGAGTTCAGTTGACGTACCGTTACTTATCATTAAAGCAAATGACTATTGGAGAAGTTCAGATATTGCAGCACTAAAAACGATGCAGGAAGTATCAAGAGAAAAGCCCATGGTCGTTCTAAATCTAACAGAACTGCATTCTTTAGATGATATAATCAATGATATTCCTGAAAATGAGCAAAGATCGTTAAGAAGAAAGTTAAAAACTATTATTACCTATCCTTTCAGATTGAGGGTGAAGGTGAGGGTTGAATAAAACGACATCTGTGAAATCTAACTTTTTAAAAGCACTAAGCAACGATAACTTTCTATCATTGGCGAGTAATCTCGGGGCTGCTATTTTTAGGGTTTTAAGTTTCATGTTGCTGGTACGTTCACTTGAACCAAATATATTTGGTGAATGGGTCATATTTGTTACAGCCGGAAATTTTTTTGAAATGCTACGATTCGGTCTTACCCGAACTGCAATTATCAGATTTCTATCAGGAGCAAAAAGTGATGATCGACAGAAGCTAATAGGAACCAATTGGATGCTCGGGCTCATGGCGACTGCTCTTCTTGCCCTTATCATTTGGATCGCTTATTTTCTATTTCCAGCAACCATTGAGGGATCAGGTTATTCCTTGTTTTTTATTTGGTACCCGATCCTTTCTTTTGCCAACCTGCCTTTCAATCTTGCAATATCGGTTTTATATGCTGATCAAAAATTCGGAAAAATATTATTAGTCAATTTATTAAGAGATGGTGGATTTTTCATATTTCTAATTGTTAATTTTTTATTTTTCCACTTAGGGATCATGCCGATTCTGTACGTGTTTTTGGCCATTAATTTGGCCGTTTCTATTCACTCTATGTTTAATAAATGGGATGGTTATCAATATATTTTTAAAGCCAATAAGCAAACAAATAAAACCATATTGAATTTTGGGAAATATACTACCGGAACCTTGATTGGTGCAAATTTATTAAAAAGCTCAGATGTGGTACTCTTAGGATTGAGCCCTTTTATCGGAACTGTCGGTGTTGCTCTGTATAGTGTACCTTTGCGCTTAACTGAAATTCTGGAGATCCCGCTAAGGAGCTTTGCCGCAACTGCCTTTCCCAAGATGTCAAAAGCAAGTATTGAGAACAACATGGATGAAGTCAGGCGATTATTTTATTCTTATTCGGGCGCACTCACTTTCGTGATTTTGCCTGTAATTATTTTCGCATTCATCTTTTCCGAACAATTTGTACATGTCCTTGGTGGACCCGAATATATTGTGACACAAAATATTTTTAGATTTTTCTGTATTTATGGACTTTTCATTGCTGTAGATAAATTTACCGGAATTGCTTTGGACAGTATTAACCTACCTAAAAAGAATTTTATTAAAGTTATTTATATGGCGTCTGCGAATATTTTTGGCGATGTTTTTGTGATTTTCTATCTGGGCAAATTCTTATTCATCTTATCAATTGCCGGAATGATATTGTCCAACTATATGCCCTTATTTCCATTGGATATCTTCAGTTATGAGTTTACTGTAATTAACATATTGGAATTGGTATCACTAGTAACAATTTTATTCACAATTATAGGTATAATAGTCGGTTTATATTATCTGAACAATGCGTTATCCTTATCGTTAAGAAGAATTTTTACGGATGGTTGGAAATTTTTCTTAATCATCATTAAGGATATTAAGTCTGCTATTGTTCAATAAAATCTTTGTAACTTTATCAAA
This sequence comes from Bacteroidetes bacterium HGW-Bacteroidetes-17, assembly GCA_002840985.1. Classification (GTDB taxonomy): domain Bacteria; phylum Bacteroidota; class Bacteroidia; order Bacteroidales. The sequence goes on along the minus strand of PHDM01000013.1, from coordinate 30,551 downwards.
TGCAAAGTTCACTATGTTGAATAGACTAAAGAGATATACTGGCTCATACAAACTCAACGACCCAATATTCATTATTGGCATGTTTGCGATAGCTGTATTGTTCAGTTTTATTTTAACACAAGTTAAATTACAAATTGCATTGGTGCTAATGCTACTCCCTTTAGTGTTAGTTTATTTAAATCGATTATTTACCCATCCAAGGATAGGCTTGATTACAATTATTATATTAGCTTGGTGGGCAGTAGGAATAACAAGGTATATTACAGGCATTCCTTTTGGGTTAACTATTGACTTCTTTTTAGTTCTGACCTTGGTCGCAGTATTTTTCCGAACATTTTATGATGGAATAGATACAAAAGCATTTAACAATGATATCGTTATATTGCTTACACTTTGGTTTCTTTATGCAGTCGCAGAAATATTGAATCCGGAAGCTCTAAGTAAGACTGCTTGGTTTTACGCTATGCGTGGTGTCGCCTTATATTCGATGCTGACTGTACCTTTAGTATTCCTGCTTTTCAGAAAGGTTAAGTACCTCAACTTATTCTTGTATATGTGGGGAATCATCTCGATTCTGGGATCATTAAAAGGGATGCAGCAAATTTATTTTGGTCTGGATTACGCAGAACAACGATGGCTTAATGAGGTTGGATATATCACACACGTTTTATTTGGGGAGCTTAGGGTATTTTCATTCTATACCGATGCTGGTCAGTTTGGAGCTGCACAAGGTGCTGCAGGAATTGTTGGACTTTTGGTTGCACTTAATTCAAAAAAACCAAGAGATATAATTTTCTTTTTAATCATGGGTATTACCGGAATTTGGGGAATGATGATTTCCGGAACAAGGGGTGCAATTATTGTACCCATGATTGGTGCCTTATTATATCTAATTCACAGAAAGAATCTAAGAGTTATTATGCTGGGTCTAGTTTTAATAGCAGGAATTTATGTTTTCTTTAAATATACTTACATCGGCTCAGGCATTTCTCAAATCAGGCGTATGCGTACCGCTTTTTTTCCTGCAGATGATGCCTCTCTCCAAGTTCGTCTTGATAACAGAAGGGTTTTACAAGTTTATTTATCATCCAGACCCTTTGGAGGAGGGATCGGAAGTGCTGGTAACTGGGGTCAACGATTTTCTCCTAACGGATTCTTAGCTAATGTAGCTACTGATAGTTGGTACGTTCAAATATGGGCAGAGATGGGAATTGTTGGTTTGACGTTTCACTTATTTATCCTCGCATTTATTCTAACCAAATCCTCATACTTTATAATGTTTCGGGTGAAGGACCCCGAACTTCGGGGTAAACTGAGTGCATTAGCTTGCGCATATGCAGGAGTGCTAGGTGCTAGCTATGGAAATGGTGTACTTGGTCAAATTCCAACTGGTATTTTAACTTATATAAGTTGGGGCTTTTTGTTCATGGCTCCCATGTTAGACAGGGAAATTAGAGGAATAACAGAAACAGTTAAGTAATTCAAATAAGTTTAACTTTTCTGTGGATACGAAACCAAATAGCTTCAATAGTTGAAAACGAAATTTCAATAAATATCTTCAATTAATTTTATAAGCTCATTTGGTTTAAATGGTTTTGCTAAATATTCGTTCATTCCTGCTCCCAGGCACATTGATCGATCTCTTTCCATCACATAAGCGGTAATTGCGATAATCTTTGTATGTTCTTTTTTCTCACTTTTCATTTCTATTTTTCTAATTTCTTTGGTTGCTTCAATTCCATCCATAACGGGCATTTGGATATCCATTAAAATGATATCATATTTGCCTTTTTTGAATAAATCGACTGCAATTTTACCATTTTCAGCAATATCAATTTTATGACCTTCTTTACGTAAAGTTGCTATTGCAAATTTTTGATTTAAAAAATTATCTTCCACTAATAGTATATTGAGCGGATTTAAAGTTTTTTCCTTTACAACAAGTTTGTTTTTTTCAATTAAATCCGGAATGTCCTGATCCCTCTTGATTTTTGCCGTAAACCAAAATTTAGATCCTTTACCTTCCTCACTTTCAACACCAATATTTCCTCCCATCAAGGATGAAAGGTTCTTTGATATCGCCAGGCCAAGACCTGTGCCTCCATATTTTCGTGTAGTTGTTGAATCAATTTGAGAGAAAGCTTTGAATAGTTTTTCCTGACCATCTTTAGAAATCCCTATTCCTGTATCTATGACACTAAATTTCATCAAACAATAATCAGATTCAATTTTATCGGCCTCAATTTTAATAGTAACACTTCCTTCCTTAGTATACTTAATTGCATTATTTGTCAGGTTAATTAAAATTTGTTTAAGTCGGACAGGATCACCAATATATGCATTTGGGGTACTGCTTTCAAAGCTGGTATAAAGTTTTATACCTTTTCCTTTAGCTTTATTTTCCAGTAAGTCAATTACGGAATTAATTTCATTCGATAAAAAGAATTTATTGTTTTCAAGCATAAGCTGCCCGGCTTCAATGCGCGATAAATCTAAAATATCATCAATAATCGTTAGTAGATTATTTCCTGAAAGATTTATAATATCAAGAAATTCCTGTTGTTCATCAGTTAAATCTGTTTGTTTCAAAACATTATACATTCCAATAATCCCATTCATTGGAGTTCTAATCTCATGGCTAATATTTGCAAGAAACATTGATTTTAATTGATTAGACGCATCTGTTTTTTCCTGATATTCCTTTATTTGAGTTTCAAGTAAACTAATATGTTTTTTTAGTTCTTGATTTTCCTTAAATAGACCTTCTTTTGTATTATCCATCATAAAAACGGCATTTAAATTTCACTATTATCGGTTATTCCAACATGTTTAAAAATAATACTTATCAATTCATTCTTATTAATAGGTTTTGCTATATAGTTGTCAAATCCGGCATCTAACAATCGTTCCCTGTCTCCAGCCATTGCATAAGCAGTTTGTGCAATAAAGGGAATAAATTTATACTCTTTCCATCTGCTTTTTACTTCATTCATTAATTTAATTCCATCCCATGGTGCAGGTAAGTTAATGTCGAATAGCATAACATCAAATATGACTCCGTTTTTATATGCCTTATCAATTATACTAATGGTTTCTTCACCGTCAACTGCTAATGAATTATTTCCGACTTTATCAAGCATTTTACTTAATACTAGTCTGTTCATTCTGTCATCTTCAACTATGAAGATATTAATTTTTTTATCATCATCACGATCCTGTAAGTTTACGGATTCTCCTATTGCATTATCTTCCTCTTTCAATTGAGCAGGAGTAGCACTGGTTTTTAAGAGAATTTTAACTGTTGTTCCAACCCCTTTTTTCGACTCTACGATTATATCACCCTTCATTAAATTAATAATACGCTTAGCTAATGGCAATCCCAAACCTGCTCCCTGATAATTACGGGAATATCCGAGACTTTCCTGACGAAATGCTTCAAAAACGTGATTGATATACGATTCATCTATTCCAATTCCAGTATCCTTTATCGAGATAATTACCAGGTTCTCATCAGCATCATAATCTGATATAACGTTGATAAATCCCTTATCAGTATATTTTACGGCATTATCAATAATGTCGCTAATAATTTTCGTGATATTATGTTCGTCAGCAAGTACATCCGGGACCTCATTATATTTTGTGTTGAATTTTAATTTTTTTTCGTTTGCCTTAAATTTATAAAGGTTTGCGACATTTTCTATTATTTCATTGATCTTACAGGGCTGAAGTTTTACCTCCATGTCATTGGCTTCGATACGACTAATATCAATAAGATTATTTAGGAGATGCAATAATCTGTCGCCACTCTGCTGTATTCCATTTGCGAAATCATATAATTCCTGATTCTCCATGATCGATAATTCGGTAACCAATAAATTAGAGAATCCAATAATTCCATTTAATGGAGTACGAATTTCATGACTCATATTTGATAAAAAAGCATTTTTTAAATAGTTGGCATCTTCGGCATTTTTAAGTGCCTTCTTTAACTCGATGTCAATTTCCAACCTTTTATCAAGCTCTTCTTTAATTTCTTTTGTCCGATTACCAACCTCTGATTCTATTTTCTGATTTACTGTTTTTAATGAGTTGTGAAGTTGTTCAAGTTCATTTTGCTTCTCTAGAATTGTTGATTGAGTTACTTTAATCTTCTTTCTGAATCTAATAAATAAAAACAAAATTAGCAAAGCCAGGATGGAACTATAACTGATCAGGAGTATCAGAATGGTTCTTATTTTGGTGCCACTTTCTTCTAAATCCTTATTTAGTGCTCTATTGGTTATCTGATAATTTATCGCTTTGATTTGTTTTTGAGTAGAAATTATATCTGACTGAATTCGTTCTGAGTAATTTTTTGCAAGTAATAAATAGTCTTTGGCATGATTAATTTGTTGTAGTGCCGGCTTTATATTACCCTTAATTTCATTAATCAGGGATGACTTTTCATAAGAAAGTGACTTTACAATGTAAATTTCTTCAACATCACTTAAATCTAAAACATTCTGAAAATATTTTAGAGCCAAGGATGTTTCTTCTCTCTTCAAATAGATTTCCGCTAAATGCAAGGAGCTATTTGCGATTAAAATAGTTAAATTATTCTTTGTCGCATGCTCAAGCGCATTTTTAAAACTACTAAAAGCGGCTTCATCATTTTTTTGTTCGAGTTGAATGTTGCCAACAGCAAAATAGTTGATCGCCAAATCTTCAGTTTTATTTTCTGATTCATAAATTAATCCTGCAGATTGGTAGTACATTATTGCATTGGCAAAATCATGGATTTTAACATGATTGAGTCCGAGATTTTTAAAAACAGTTGAAACCATTGCACTATTACCTATCGATTGAGCCATTTTCAAAGCTGATTTTAGCTGGATAATTGCAGAATCATATTTGCTGATTTCCGTATAAATAAATGCCGTCAACAGGCAAGCTTGTAGTTCTTTATCTACATCACCTATAACTTTGTAGAGCGTTGCTGCTATTTGAGAAGGCAACAATGCATCCTCCAGAAGCTTTGATTTAAAATATAATTCAGCCAACTGATAATTTAAATCTGCTTTGAGTTTTGGATCAGATAAAAGCTGAGAATTCTGTTCGGCTTCTATTAAAATTGCGGCAGCATTAACATATTCTGATTTTGATATGAAAGTTTCGCCTATTTTAAGTAATTCTTGAATCGTTTTCTCATCATCAGGGGTTTTATTCAATAACCCTGTTTGAGTGCTATCCTGATAAGCAAATAAATAAATAGGGTCAACTATCCCTAAAATTAAAATTAAATAGACTATTCGTTTCATTTAATCCTATTTTTTATGAGCGATGTATAAGGTTTCTTCAGTATTTATCGCATATTTTTCAATATCAGGAATTTCCCAACCAATGCTTGGATTTATCTGTTCAACAGTAAAACCGGCCGCTTCAAGCCGTTTTGGATAATCAGAACCATAAATTCTAACATGGTCAAATTGTCCAAAATGCTCTTCCCTTTCTTTCTCTCCGGTAACTGAAAAGTCTTCATAGGTTTCTTTTAATACTCTTGAAATAGGTACTTGCAAAAGGGCCCATCCTCCAGGTTTAAGTACACGATATAATTCTTTCATTGCTTGCATATCTTCAGGAATATGTTCAAGAACATGGTTGCAAAATATAATATTGAAGGTGTTATCTTCAATGTCAAGCTTTCGAATATCAATGATGGATATATCTTTTGAATAGTAAAAACCTTCATGGTGCTTAATCCCTTCCTGATATTCAAGGTTGGGCATTGTACTTAACAGGGCTTTTAAACTTCCTGATGGGGCAACATGCAACATTTTACTGTGTTCGGTACTAATATTTGTAAAATGAGTTAAATATATATAAATCAATCGATCTCTATCGGTTGAATAGCATCGTGGACAAATACAATTATTCCTTCTTCCGGCCCCAATAATTTTTTTTTCTTTTATTACCGGATGGTCAAATCCGCCTGGTAACAGCTTGCGATGCTTACTCTTGCAAAAAGGACAGTAGTATTTATTTCCAACGTAGAAAGTAGATTGTGCAATTTGCCAGCTACCACGAAGTTTTTTGCCTAAAGCATAAGGAATGTATTTTTTTATTGCTGATTTCATGAATTATCTATTTTCTGACATAAATCGTAAATGTTTTCTAAACGAATATACAAATTGATATTTATTTATTAAGTTTTAACTTACAGGTTTTTAACCTTTCTGCCTGATCATTAATGTTCATCAATTAAATAATTATAAATTTTTCAGTGAATCTTCCCAAATCACAATCAAGAATTAAAAAATAAAGACCTGTATTGAACATTTCTTTATTGATATTGATTTGATATGTATTTGTTGGCTGATATTCATCAACAAGTTTCTTAATTACCCGACCTAATTCATCCACTACATATAAATTCACTTGCATAGGTTTTGGTAAATCGTATTGAATGGCTGCCGATGAGTTTACAGGGTTAGGTGCAACTTTTTGTAATATTGAGATGGGACCATCAATTACGTTATCTCCTATTCCATTGATGGATTCCTGACATTCATAGGCCCCAATGTCATAACCGCTACCATATGGCCTTGGCCTATTGAGAATATCAAAAGTCAGATTATAAGAAGATAGATTTTGTCCGGTATTTACGGCAGGAGATGTATTTTTTAAATCGAAATTATTTGCAATGGAATTTTGAAATTGAATATCGGAAATTTGGCTTTTAAACAGATTGTTAGCTGATTGATAACGGATTTCATCACTAATAAGATTCATAAAGGAACTTTCTCCCAAAACACTAAAAGCACCCGGATCAACTATAATATTGTTTTTAATGATATAGTTGCCTATTTGGGTATTTGTCAACTTTAATCCATAAGTTTTAGGGCTGACAATAGTATTATTATAAATTAAAAACTCAGAATTGGCTTTAGTATCAACATGTCCAACCCAAATTCCGTGTTTTTGATAATCTGGATTGGTTGGAGGGATGCTTGGTTGATATGATTTTCCAGCTCTTACTATTAAATTATTATAAATTTTATGATTGCCGAATCCTAAAATATCGATACCATCTCCCTTTCCGTCGAATATCATATTATTATAACAATCACAACTACTGCCTCCTCCAATCAAAATACCACTCATTTGAAACTGCGTTTCTTTATAACTATCATTTCTGATTATATTATTATATATGGCACAATTTTTTGTAGTCGAACTAACCTGAATCCCATCCCATCCGGTGTTTTCAACAATGTTGTTGTATATCTGAACCCCTTCGATTACATGAGGTAATAATGTATCGCAACCTACAATTGCTTGCCCTGTGTATTTTGAACTTCCAATATAAAAACCTTCGGTGCCGATATCATGCAAATAGCAATCATGAATTTTAATATTGTACATGGTAAAATTGCCACGAACTGATGTAAGATCGCAGCTGGGTTCTGTTTTGGCAACTATCCCCGCAATCGGAGTATTAGAAATTTCCAGATTTTCAAGCTCTACATCCGTGCTTAAATTGTCGATGCTTAATCCTGCTCCATTTTCAACATGCGAAACCTTGATACCATATTTAAAACTTGAATGACCAGCACCGCTCATTTTTATGTATGAACAGTTTTGAAATTTAATTCCATAGTTATGCGAGGTAATAATTTTAACCTGCCCACCTGAATTGATGATAACTATTGGTTTACTGCTTGTTCCATGTATATTTCTGAACAAAAAATATTCACCTTCTCCTTCTAGTCCACCTGGTCCTGTTAGTAAGAAAATTGTATCACCCGGTGCATAGGTTCCACCATCAATAACGGTGGTTGTTCTGCTTATTAAATGATTATTGGATTGCCCAAATAAGGAAATGCTCAAACTAAAAATCAGAGATAAAAAGATATAAAAACGTAAATAAATAATCTTTGATTGATTAATATCTCTCATAATTACTAGATCTCAGATTCTTTCTTAACTCTTTTAACCGATGAAAGTTTCAAGATTTAAGGACTTTGAAGTAAAAGTAATGAATTCTAAAACCTATAATTATAGGTAAATCTCTTAGTGGTAAGGAAAATATTAATTCAGAATTAATTCTTTATTTGATGATAAAACTCCAATCTCCCAAAAATTACTTTCCGCGTTTTGCGCGTTCCCAATTAACCGATTGCTGTCCTTTAAGAAATCTTTTGAAACCAAGGAACACCGAAAGATTCATAATAAAGAAATAATATGGGATAAAAAATATTTTAATCTTGATTTTTTTATTTTCCAAATACCAACCAAGCAATGCGGTGACGTAGAAAAATGCTTGTGCCCAAAAAAGCCAGGTAAATAACCGGTTGAAATCAAACAATCCACTTTGAAAAATAATAATTGCATTTAAAATTAATAAGATTGGTAAGGAAAGCGGGGCAAGGGTCCATCGTAGTACCCTGTGAGAAATAAACTGAAATGACAGTAATCCGTATTTAAAAACATTTAACAAGCTTTTCAGCCTGATGATTGATTGCAGGCCGCCTGCAGAAATTCTGATTTTTCGTTTTAGTTCCTCTTTAACATTGGCCGATGCTGTTTCAATGGCATATGCTTCAGGGTCGTATTGAATGGTATATCCCTGCATTGCCACCCGAAGCGAAATAATCATATCATCGAGCAAAGTGTCTTTTTCAACGTGTTGGAATAGTTCTGTGCGTATTGCAAATAATTCACCGGCTGCTCCGACTACTGAATATAATTCGGCATCCCATTTTTTTAATAATGATTCATATTTCCAATAAATGCCTTCTGTTCCGGCAGCAGTGTCTTTGTCTTTCTGGAAAATTCTTTTTTCGCCTGAAACGCAGCCCACTTTGGGATCACTGAACAAATTTACAATTCGCCGAATGGATTCTTTGCCCAACATGGTATTTCCGTCTGAAAAAATAACAATTGGCGATTTGACAAACTTTATTCCACGGTTCATTGCTCCAATTTTTCCACCTCTTTCATCTTCATGATACACTTCAACTCCTTTATCCGCGTACTTTCTTAAAATGTCGGGAGTTCCATCATCCGAACCGTCTGTTACCCAGACTTGTCTAACTTTCTGATGTGGATAGTCCAGCTCATACGAATTTTTAACTTTTGCATCTACATAATCCTTTTCATTATATGCTGCTACGAACAGAGTGACTTCCGGTTCATAATTGGGGTTAAATATCTGTTTTCTTCCTAATTTAAAAATCCGCTTTATTTTAATCATAAAATAAAGTAAAATCCCATAGCCGATATAGGCATAAAATACGATAAACAGCGAAATCCAAAAGAGTATTTTTAATGTCATCATGGCTTTTTAATTAGTTATTTGATTTTGTAGCTAACATATTAAATTCATCGATACTTTCAAACCTGAAATCCCCAAATTGATTTAACATATTCTTAATTTCTGTATCACCTGAATGTTTTGTCTCAATAATCAGACAAATGTCTTTTTTATTACCTAGAAGCTTTTCCATTCCTGCCAAAACATTTAGTTCCATTCCTTCCACATCAATTTTAATCAATATTTTATCTGTTTCATTCGATACATAATTCAACTCATCAAATACCTTTAATTCAATGTCGAGAATTTCAGATGTTCTCTTGATTGGATGAATACTTGATGCCCCTGGTTTCAATGAATCATAGTTAAATTTTGTATTCGAGGCTTTTTCTGCCAAACCAATCATCACCGGTTCGATAAATTCTTCCAAATGATTTAATTGTATGTTTTTTTTCAAAGAAATATAATTGGTAAAAACCGGTTCAAAGGCAATACATTTCACTCTGCTTTTTGCTGCAATAATACTGTATGTTCCAATATTAGCTCCAACATCAATAAAAAGATCATACGAAGGCAACAGGATTCTGAACTTTTCAAGAACCAAATATTCATAAGCACTGTTCGCCAATTTAAAATCGATTGTGTTTTTTCGAATATGAAATAACCCGTTATTCGTTTTAATGACCATGTCAGTTGAATTGGATTTCTTTACAACTAAGTATTTAAAGCTGATCCAAGCCAAGCGGAATTCACCATTTGATAAATTATCTGAAAGATATTTCAAGAAAATAAAGAACTTTCTGAAGATGTTTAGATATGATAATTTAGCAAACGAATTCATTGTTAGCTTAAACCCTTTCCCAGGTTTGTGTTTCAGGATTATATTGTTTTAATAATTTAGCCGGATTGCCGGCAACAACGGAGTATGGTGGAACATTTTTGGTTACCACACTACCTGCTGCAACAATGGAGTGCTTACCAACGGTGATACCGGCCACAATAACAGAATTGGCCCCGATCCATGCTTCATCTTCAATGGTGATTTGAGCTGTCGTAACAGGCTGATCATGGATTGACAAGTTAATGTCTTCATAACCGTGATTTAAGCCTGACATAACAATATTTTGTGCAAACATGATATCGTTACCGACTTTTATCGGACCGATAAATGTATTCCCTAAACCTATTCTGGTTCGGTCGCCAATAATCACATCACCTACACCGTTGTTAATGGTTGTAAAATCCTCGATGGTTGAATATTCGCCTAAACTAAAATTGTTCCAGGGCAGAACATCGATCCGGGTTCTCCTTCGGATACGCGAACCTTTACCTTTTTTGTGTACCATCGGGTTCACAAAAAGTTTGACCCATAATCTTGGCCTGGGCTGATTCTTCGGTGTTAAAGCCCAAATGGTTAATTTTTTGAGTTTCGGGCTTGCTTTTATTTTTTCTTTTAATCCCATCATTATTAAATGTTTGGTGCAACTTTTAATATGGATTTATAAATTTCATTCACATTATTTTCCCAACTGTGCGATTTTGCGAAATTGATTCTTGCTTCTGCTTTTTCTTTGCTATTTTCAACGATTGCCTTTTCGATAAGTTGCACATATTCTTCATTACCGGATGCCAAATAACAATAATCCTTGAAAACTTCCATGGTTTCAGTTTTTGTCGCTATCACAGCTTTTCCCATTGCCAGATATTCATCAATTTTACGGGGATAATTCCCAATGGTTAAGGGGTTTACAGCCTGTGGATTGAATGCTACATCAAATGAAAGCAAATAATTTGGTAATTGATCTATTGGTTTTGGACCCATGAAATGAACATTCTTTAGATGATGTAAATCGCTGTGCTTGAATTGCTCATCTTCAGGGCCAATTAAAACGATGCTCCAGTCTGGCTTTGCCTTTGCGATATATGTTATTGTTTTTATATCAAGTCTTGAACTCTTCAATGCACCAATATAGCCAATTATTGGTACTTTAATATCATTTAATTCAGAAGGAATTTCTTTTACAGTATTAGGATTGAATAGAGTCAGATCACATCCCTGACCTACATAATAAGAATGCGGATTAACTTTTTTTGCTATTTTCTGAAGATAAACCGAGTTTGCAACAACCAAATCAGATTTTTGCATTAAAGCATCTTCAAATCTTGCGCCATGCTTACGGAAGTAGTCTGTTGCCCGCATATTGTCACGGGTATAGTAAACACTGACTTTAGGTTTTAAAATATCTTTAAAGTTTAAAGCCCGCGTGAAATCACTATCGTTAAAAATGATATAATCTTTAAATTCAAGTTTTCGTATAGTTTGAGCTACCGATTTGGCGTATTTCTTATTATTTAAATTATTTAGAAAAGTAAAAAGTGGTCTGTAGGTAATTTGGTTTATTGATTCAAGTATAACATCCGGAAACAAATTCCACATCGAATCATTAATTCTAACCAATCCATTTTCCTTGCCTTTTATGATGTTCAATCGTTTTTTGACTAGGTCATCTGATCGATGTCGAATACTGGTAAGCCTATCAAGTGGATAATTGACATAAAGTACCCTATTGTTCTTAGCGAACTCATAGGCAAGATTCACGCAGTTACTCCCGATCGGAGAATCAAGGCTTTGCAATCCATGTACGATGATGTCTTTCCCTTTTATCATTAATGGTTGTTTTGTTGTCTCTTTTTATATAGGTCGTTGATATGATTATAGATTTTATCGACAAAATTACCCCATGAATGGCTTGATGCTACTGCAATTCTTTTTTTTGCCAGCTCTGGCGAATCTTCTTTTAAAGCCTTATCAATTTCGATCACATATTCATCTTTTGTTGATGGTAAATAAGTAATGTCTTTAAAATAGGCCATGAACGTGGTTTTGGTAGCCACTGTTGGTTTTCCCATAGCCAGATATTCATCGATTTTAAGAGGATAATTGATATCGGTAATCGGATTCACTATTTGAGGATTTAAAGCCACATCAAAACCTTTAATATAGGCAGCGAGTTCACTCGGATCCTTTCTTCCCAAGAAAATAACATTTGATAATTGATGCAATTTACTTTTTTGGAATGCTTCATCTTCGGGTCCAACTAATACCAGATTCCAATCAGGTCTGTGCTCAGCTATGTGAACCAATACCTCAATATCAAGTCTGATTTCTGTAAGGAATCCGACATAACCAATAATGGGCTTTTTAATCCCTTTTAGGTCTCCAGGAATTTCTAATTTTCCATCATCATCATTGTATCTGCTTAAATCGCAACCCTGGCCAATCATATAAGAGTTGGGATTGGTTTGTCGTGCGTATTCTGCAAAATAATCAGAATTGGTGACCGTGATATCAGCTTTGGCAATAATTTGTGGTTGTAAACGACTTCCATGATAGGCATGGTAAGGAACCAAGATTACAGCATCTCTTAGTAAATAAATAAATACATCGGGTTTTAATAATTCTTTTAAATAAAAACCGGTAATCATCGAATTATCGTTAAACAGCAAGTAGTTTTTAAACCCTAGTTTATCGGCAGTTTCCTTTATTTTTCGAGCAAATCTTTTATCGTTTATTTTATTAAAGAAATTAAAGATGGATACAGATTTTATCCAATTGATCGATTCAGCCATCGTCCTTGGATACAAGGTCCACATATTTTCGTTGATTTGTTCCAGATCAGGAGCTTCACCCTTTAATATTTTAATCCTTTTTTGAACTTCGGGCAAATCCTTATGAAACATTGCAAAGCTTCGTTGGAGCGGCGAATTTACATAAAGAACCCTATTGTTTTTTGACATTTCCAGTGCCGTGTATTTACAGGTGCTTGCAATTCCCAGGTCGAAAGGTTGTAAACCATAAACTATTATATCACGATCTTTTATCATAGGTGCAGTTGTTTTGATGAAAGAATTAATGTGTTTGTTTATAAACCTCTTTATATAATTCGAGTACTTCTTCAGCCATTGTTCTCCAGGAGAATTTTCCAGCTTGTTTCAGGCCTTTTTGTACAAGTTCATCCCTGTAATTTTTATCAGAGAGTATTTTGTGAATTCCTTTAGTGATTTCTTCAGGTTTAGTTGGGTCAACAATATAGGCATTACCTCCTGAAATTTCGGGCATTGAAGAGGTGTTGGAAGTTATTACGGGAGCCCCGCTTTTCATTGCTTCCAGAATAGGGATCCCAAAGCTTTCCCTCATCGAAGGATAAAGAAATAGCTCACATAAATTATAGATGGCAGGTAAATCGGTATTTTTGATATATCCGGTGAGTTTGATATGCTGCATCAGCTCTGTATGACCAATATCCGCAAGAATTTTTTCAAGATAGCCTGCTCCAAAATCCAACATGAGTAAAGGAATTTTTTCATCAGAAGTTTTGATGAAATCAGAAAAAGCCTTCAATACATTTGGCGTATTTTTTTTAGGATCGGTATTTCCAAGGAAAAAAATAAATTTATCAGGTAAATTATATAAAGCTCTAACCCGGGCCAATTCTTGTTTATCATCGATTTGTCGAAAATGTTCGCTCACTCCGTTATAAATGGCAACAAGCCGGTTATCATCTTTTGAATGACCGAAAAAACCTTTAATCCTATCACGTTCAAATTTTGAAACCGTGATGATTTTTTTACTCTTTTTAATGTTTTTAGGTACCACATATCGGCGATACATATTCCCGATTTTTTGATACCAGGTTCCTCCCTTTTTGAAAATAGCTATGCTTTCCATATAGATGATGTCGTGCAAAGTGATAATCAAAGGTATTTTTGTGTTGATTGGAGCTGTGTTACTGGTACAATGTAATATGTCGCAACCTTCTGCCCGTGCCGCTTTTGGTAATGCAAATTGTTCCCAGGCAGGATAGGGGCCACCGGTTAATTCAACGATTTTAAAGTTTTTTGTTTGCTTTAAACAATGCTTATCCTCATCAGGTTTTACAAATACCACATATTCATTTATATGATCGATTTCTTGTAAATAGTTGATGAGCTCCAGCGCTACCATGTCCATTCCGTGTTTTTTAACACGAAAAAGTCGTTGACCTTCAATACCTATTTTCATCTTTAGTGCTTTATGTTAGTTAAGTACTTGTGTGTTCAGTGTGAATGAACTTTTTGTTCGCTCCTCTAACCCTTAATAATGACAGAAACATTAAAAAGAAAGCTTTAGGTAAAGTAACGACCGCAAATAGTGTTTTTAAATTATAAAATTTGCCTGGAATCGAAAAGATAAATGTCAGAATAACTGCCGCTAACACATAAAGCCATGCCATTATCCATTCATTGGAATTGAAAAGTATTGAGAATATGTTGATGATGCCAAGCAATCCAAGTAGCATAATTCTGGGAGGTTGGACAAATTGAATTGCTTTATCGAAATAATCAAAATTTCGATATTTGAATAAATGCTTCACCGAATTTAAAAAATCTTTACTGAAATAATGAATTTGGGCAGACAGCCACCTTCTTCTTTGGTTAGAGAAAACTTCTGCTTTTTGAACTTTTTCGTCATATACGAAAGCATCTTCTAGGTAGCCAATAATACGTGTTTCTTTAAGAATTTGTAATTCAATCTCTTTATCAAAACCACCAATAGCTTTAATTGATTTCATCATATTCTTGAAATACTTATAATCGATGGCCATTCCTGAGCCAATTAATGCGGCAGATAAACCTAAAACACGATGACCTTTTCTGAAAATTCGATTATTAACTTCTTCACTTATGGCATCAAGAACGGCGAAGTTTGTATTTGTATTTTTTGCAACCCGATGACCTTGTACAGCCGTAAATCCAAGATTAAATGCACGATTAACTTTTGAAATAAAATCTGTTTGCATAATGTTATCTGCATCTAAAACAACAGCTACATCATAATCATCACCCAATTCATTCATCGCTGCATTTAGTGCTTTTGACTTTGTGCTAAGTTCAAAGCTAACTTCAATAATCCTCACATTCAGTTTTGAAAGTTCAACTAAGGTTTCCTTTTTAAATGAATCTGCAATAACAATAACATCATAGAGTTCTTTGGGATAATCCTGATTTAAAGCGTCGGCGGCAACATCAATAATAACTTGATCTTCTTTGTAACCGGGTATCAATACTGCATATTTTCTCATCGCATTAAATGATGGCATTTTGGGGCGAATTGTAAAAATGCTGGCAAATGCGAAAATGAAAATGTAAAAGCTTGAAAGCCCTAAATAGATAATCAAAATGTATTGTAAAATATCTGTAAAAATCATTGGCTCGATTTTTTGGGTTTAACAACAGAATTTCCGCGATTTATTACGGAATGAGTGTGGGGTGTAGGTTCGAAATTCTTTTTTGCGTCCTGATATCGAAATAAAGATTTAAACATTAAAATGAACCCAAGAGGAAGACTGAAAACTGCCTTAAGTGTATCCAGGTTATAAAATTGTTTAGGGACAGCCATGAAAATCCCAAGAAAACAAAGTGCTGCCTGAATAAGCCAGGCATATAAAAAAAAGCCTGAATTAAACAACAGGGAAACTAAACTAATAATAAAAGTCAACCCCAGTATGATGATACGGGGCAGGAGAAGTTGTTGCATTACTTTGTCGAAGAAATCAACATTACCCCGAACAAATAATTCGACAAAAGCGTCAAAAACAAATCTCTTTGCATAAATTAGTTGAAATGCAAGCCAACGAGAACGTTGTTTTACAAAGACCTCTGGTTTGCTAACTTTCTCATCATAAATATATACGCTATCTAAATACTCAATCGAATGTTTATTCAATATTAATTTAAATTCAAGTTCTTTATCCTCAGCAAATGTGTCGGCTTTTGCCATTATTTTTCTAAAAATATGGTATTCAATGACCATTCCGGAACCTATTAGTGCTGCTGATAAACCCATAGTAACGTGCCCCTTTCTGAAAATACTATTATTAATTTCTTCGCTTATTGCATCCAGAATAGAAAAATGGGTGTCCATGTTTTTTGCAACACGATGTCCTTGTATTACTTCAATTCCCGAATTCATTAATGCATTGGAACGGCTAATAAAGTTGGGATCCATTAAATTATCTGCATCCAGAATTACAACTGCATCATAGCCTTCACCAGCTAATCTAAGGCCCTCGTTAATAGACTTTGCCTTTGTACTAATTGCAAAAGAAACTTCAATTACATTTACAAAAAAAGCCTTAATTTTTTCAATTGTTGATTTTTGAAGTTGATCAGCCAGAACAAATACATCATATAATTCACTTGGGTAGTCCTGATTTAATGATTCCTTTGCCACATCAACAATAACAATATCCTCCTTGTAGGCCGGAATGAGTACTAAAAACTTTCTTTTTTTATCAGTATCTATGCCTTTTTTTTCTTTGTAAAAAAAAGAAGCAAGGGCAAATACAAATATGTATAATGAGGCCAGCCCCAAGTATAGGAGGATTATTAACTGTAATATGGTTATTATTATCATTTGTGCTTTCTCGAATATTTGAATAAAATTACGAAATAAAAGATATTACAACATGGGGTTCTCATGTATTTCCTTATTAAATAGATTTTTTAAATGCCAACCAATTGCCCTATTATAGGCATGGAAAAGCTGGAACTTCCCTTTAAAGAAAAATTTAAGTGCATTTTTTGGTATAGCAATGAATAGCTGATAGAAAATCCCTATGTAAAAATCTTTTCCTTTGATATTTCTTCTCATGAATACCAGACGATTTCTGTTCAGATAGTATATTTTCATTGGGCTCAATTTTCCGGTCGATATGGATTCTTTATGATATATCAGAGAATTATGAACATAAAACATTTTATAACCGGCGTTATAGATTCGGGCACACCAGTCGGCTTCTTCATAATACAAAAAGAAAATATAGGACATCATCCCGATTTGCTTGACAATTTCCATTGGAACCATCATGGCTGCTCCATGCGCATAAGCTGTTTCCCTGTCAAAATCGTACTGCCCTTTATCAACTTCGTTATATCCGATAGAAAAATTACGCATGGTCCGACTATCAATAGGCGTATATCCGGCATACTGAATCGTGTCGGGAGTGTGGAAAAATCTAATTTTTGGGCTAACGGCACCAATTGATTGGTCAGATTCCAGTTTCTCTAATAAAGGTTCGATAAAATTTTCAGCAACAACAGTGTCATTATTAAGCAATAAAACATATTTCCCTTGAGCTCTCATCAAGCCATAATTGTTGCCGGCTGCAAAACCGTAATTAATAGGGTTCTCAACCAGTATAATATTAGGAAACCTTCTTTTAATTAGCTTGGGATCATCGTCTGGCGAACAATTATCAATTACAATAATTTCAATATTTGGATACGAAATTTTATTCAAGGATTCAATGAGTTCACAAGTAACCTCCGAATGGTTATAGTTAACTGTTATTATTGAAATAAGCGGATATTCAGTTCGCCTCTTTTTGGGGATCATATAGCCTAGTGTGATTTGTTGGCAAGATACTATAATCTACTATCATGATCAAATTTAAAACCGATCGCTAATTAATATTTTTGAAAAAAAAATGCCTATAAAACCAAATAAATGCATTTTTATAAGCTTGAGCATGAGTCCATTTTTTTTGAACCAGCAATCTTAGATAATTCTTCGGGAAAGCGAATAAAACCTGATATAAACTACTTAAAATCAATAAGGGAAATTTTACATTTCTACGCATATAGATAAGACGGCCGCGATTTAAATAATAGCTTTTCATTGGACTATCGGCTCCCGTTGTAGCAGAATCTTTATGATAAATGATTGATCGAGGTATATAATAAATTTTGTATCCATTGTTTCTTACTCGTTTGCACCAGTCCATTTCTTCGTAATAAAGAAAAAATATTTCGCTCATAAACCCTATTTTTTTAATAAGTTCAGTTCGAAATAAAAAGGCTGCTCCGTGTGCATAATAAGTCTCTTTTTCTTCATCATATTTGCCCGATTCAAGCTCATTGAACCCAATACCTTTATTGCGAATTGTTATTGGGTTGATATCAGTAAATCCGGCATATTGAATCATATTAGGTTTATAATAATAATATATTTTCGGACTAACAATTCCAATGCTTTGATCCTGTTCAAGTTTCTGAACTAGGTATGTTAAAAATTCTGGAGTAACAATGACATCATTATTTATTAATAAAATGTACTTACCCTTGGCTAGTTTAATTCCGATATTATTGGCTGCTGCGAACCCTAAGTTTTTTTTATTTTTGATTAGTTTTAAATTTGAAAATTTTCGTTCTAATAAATTCAGGTCATCATCTGATCCATTGTCGATGAGAATTAGTTCAATATTTGAATAATAAATTTTGCCTAACGATTCCAACAATTCTATTGTATCTTGTAACCTGTTATAGTTCACTGTAATAATGCTGACCAGCGGGGTATTGTCCATCCGTACTATGAGATTTTTGTTATGTAAATTTAGTAAATATCCTCAATGCAGAATATGCCTCGATTTTAAGATAAATTGCAATTGAATGTAATGATTAAAAAGTACTGATTTTTTTTTATTTTTAACATTACTAAATAAAGACTAAATTTAGATTACCTTAATATATTAATTGAACTTTCTTATGGGTTGGCTACAAAATAATAAAGAAAAAATCATACCAATACTTAAGTTTATCCGATATGATCATAAACAATGGGTTAGAACGATCATGTACAGAAAATGTTATGCTCTGTTAAGCCAACTGCATCCGGAAAAATTGGACACGCTCGAAATATCGGGTGCCGACAACTGGCAGCATCTGGGTTTTAAGTCGTATTTGGCAACTCAATATCCGGAGTTTGATATTTGTAAAGATAAGCTGGATAAGCAATTTGATTTAATTATTGCAGATCAGATTTTTGAGCACTTATTATATCCATATCGTGCAGCAAAAAATGTTTATGAAATGTTAAAGCCCGGAGGTTATTTTTTGGTGGCAACCCCATTTTTAATCAAAATCCATCCCATGCCTGAAGATTGTACTCGTTGGACTGAAACAGGTATGAAATATTTTTTGAATGAATGTGGTTTTGAACTGGAAAATATTATTACCGATTCGTGGGGGAATAAAAGTTGTGTCAGGGCAAACCTGCACCGAGGTTGGGCTCCAAGGGGTTGGTTTGGGTCGTTAAAAAACCAGGCCTATTTCCCAGTCGTGGTATGGGCACTTGCCCGAAAAAACTAAAATAATGATAGATTTGAAAACGGTAAGATGAAAGGTTCATTTAAATTAAATTGGTTATTTAATCAATTCACCTCAATGGTGTATATTAAAAAGCATTGGAAAACATTAAGAAATCCGAGTTCATTTTATATAGGTTGCATACTTAAATTATTCCCTGTTTTTAAGAACCTTATCATTACCTTAAAATTTAAAGATGGGAAGCGTATCAAGATTTATGATTTTATGTCGTTTTATATTTATACGGAAATTTTTATCGACAAATGCTACGATATAGAGTTCAATGTAGATAATCCCGTGATTTTTGATGTTGGGGCAAATACCGGATTTTTTGCATTGAGGATGAAACAATTGTATCCCAATTCCAAAGTTTATTGTTTTGAACCATACCCACCATGCATCAATCAGTTGAATGAGACCATTAAAATGAATACATTATCGGATGTTCATGTTTTACCTATTGCTGTTAGTGATCAATCAGGGAAAAGTAAATTATTTATTCACCCTACTAACATTGGAGGGCATAGTATTTTTTCTGAAAATGTAAGCAAAAATTTTGTTGAAATTGAAATGGTGACATTAGCCGAAGCGATTAAAGCAAACACACAAAATAATAAATGTGATTTATTAAAATTGGATTGTGAAGGAGCCGAATTCCCAATTATTAAATCGTTGAATCTTGATTTAAGCAAGAAATTTGAACACATCATTTATGAACCAACTTATGATTCTTACGACATCAATGAGTTAAATAATTATATTAAATCGTTGGAATATAAAATAGAACCTCAGCAGAGTTTATATCATGCTTTTAAATTACTAAATTAGCCTAATTTTATATATTTACACAAAGCATCAATTCATATATGATAGGAATAAGTCTTCCAAAATGGATTAAACCTCATTTATATTCAAACAAGAAATATACTGATTTATCTATTGAAGAATTAACCGATATCAAGAATAGAATTAAAAAGTTTAAGTCTGACAATCCGTTGGTTTCTGTAGTAATTCCTGCCTGGAATGAGGCTGATAATATTTTTCGTACACTATCATCTTTAGCTTCAAGTACAACGAAAAATGAAGTTGAAATAGTAGTAATAAACAATAATTCAACAGATAACACACAAAGGTTGCTTGAAGAATTAGGCGTGAGAAATTATTTTGAGCCAAAACAAGGAACTTCTCATGCCCGACAATGTGGTTTGGATAATTGTAAAGGCAAGTATCATTTATGCGCGGATTCTGATACCTTATATCCACCAAAGTGGATTGATTTAATGATCAAACCAATGGAGCGGAATCAGAAAATAATGGGTGTATACGGAAGATACGCTTTCATACCTCCAGTGGGAGTAAGTAGGTTTTCGATGTGGATTTATGAAAGAATTGTTGGCGTTTTAGTTAGAATCCGCATGCGTAACCGTGAATTCCTGAATGTAATGGGATTCACCATGGGTTTGGTAACAGAGGTTGGCAGAACTACTGGTGGATTTAAAGTAAAAAATGTTCGGGTATATAATAATACTAAAGATAGTAAGTATTTTACCGAAGAATCGGAAGATGGAACAATGGCTTTAAACCTTCAAAAAAAGGGGAAACTAAGATTGGTTAGCAACCCAAGGGCTGTTGTGATTACTTCGTCACGGAGGATTGTATTTGATGGCGGAATATGGGAAGCGTTTAAACAACGTTTTGCCGTTCATGGAAAAAGGCTAATGGAATATATTACCGGAAAGAAAAATTAAACTCTACTTGCCTTACTGATCCCTTTTACTTTTACAAGTTTATGCAACAGCTCATCCAAATGTTCGTTATTTCTTACCTGGACCTTGATTTTTGCTTCGAATTGCCCTTTCCCTGTTTCAACTTTAAATGACAGCATATTGACTTTAAGATCTTTGGAAATGACATCAGTGAGTTCGCCAATAATGCCAATTGTATCCGTACCCACAACTTTAACATTAGTAATGTAAGTGGGCGCTTCGGCATCTTGCCATTTTACTTCAATAACCCGATAACTATATTTTTCTAGCATTTGAGCGGCATTCGGACAATTTACCCTATGAATGGTAATTCCCTTCCCAACAGTCACAAAACCAAAAACAGCATCACCTGAAATTGGGTTACAACACTTTGCCAATGAATGATTCACGTTTTTCAGCTTATCATTTATCATCAAATAGTCACTTTTGTCCTTTTCAGATACTTTTACTAATTCTACAGGTAATTCTTGTTTTTCTTTAATTTCTGAAACATCTTCGCCTTCTAAAAATTTGCGAATTTTCGCAAGATCAATTTTCTCGGTCGCAACAGAATAAAAGAAATCTACCGAAGTTTTAAACTTAAATTGCTTAATTATTTTATCTATATTTTCCTCATTATAGGAAATTTTCCAACTTTTAAATTTTCTGCGAATAATTTCATTTCCAACTTCGGCCTCCTTATACTTTTCTTCAAGGAGGGCTCTTTTAATTCTTCCTTTCGCTTTATTTGTGATTACAAAATTCAGCCAATCAAGTTTTGGTTTTTGATTTTTACCGGTTATTATTTCAACTTCATCACCATTGTTAAGAATATACCGGATGGGAACTACCTTACCATTTACTTTAGCACCGCTGCATGTTGACCCAATATTTGTATGAATTTCAAAAGCAAAATCCAATACTGTTGATCCAATGGGTAATTGCTTCAAATCACCTTGAGGTGTGAAAATAAAAATCTTATCATTCGAACGTTTTTTCTGATCTATCAGTTCTTCATCAAAATAGATTTGATTAGGATTTTCTAAAATATCACGTACCTGCTCTAGCCAGCTTTCCGAATCTTTTTTTGTACCAAAACCTTTATAACGCCAGTGAGCAGCAAGTCCTTTTTCCGCATTTTCATCCATACGTTTTGATCGAATCTGAACTTCCACCCATTTATTGTTTGGATCCTTCACTGTTGTATGTAAAGATTCATAACCGGTAGCTTTTGGAGTAGTGATCCAATCCCGGAGCCTTTTTGGATTCGGTGAATAGATATTTGTGACAATGGAATAAACTCTCCAGCAATCTTCCTTTTCTTTTTTGAGTTCACTATTTGTGATGATTCGTACCGCAAAAATATCAAATACCTCCTCGAATTCAACATTTTGGCGTTTCATTTTAGTCCATAGTGAATAGACAGACTTTGGCCGACTTTTAAATTCACAATCAATACCCTGAACGGTCAATTCGCGCTGTATCGGGTTAATAAAATGTTGTAGAAATGACTTTTGTTTTGTTTTGCTCGACTGTATTTTCTCCATGAGTGACTGATAAACCTCAGGATGTGAATATTTCATGGTGAGCTCTTCCAAATCAGATTTGATCTTATAAAGCCCTAGACGGTGAGCAATGGGAATATAAATATGAATGACTTCGTCAAGATATATGGATTGCTTTTCTAAAGGCAATTTCTCATAATTCCGGATATCGAAAAGACGATGCGAGATTTTAATCAAGATAACCCTGATATCATCAATTAAAGTCAGAAAAAGCTTTCTGAAATTTTCAGACTGAACCGAAAGCTTGGTTGTTTGCAGATTAGATATTCTGTTAAATCCTGCTAATATTCCTGCAACGTTTTTATCAAATTTTTTTTGAATTTCCGACTGAGAAATTTCTTTATTTTCGTAAAGATTATGAAGCAATGTGCTAACCACAGCTACAGCCCCCAATCCCATTTCATTAACTTCAATGAGGGATATTTCGATTGCATGATAAATATCTAATCCTTTGGAATTATCGAGATCGCGAACTTCAGCTTTATAGGCTAATTCATAAGCTTTTGCAATTTTCCTTAACTCTGTTTCTGTGGCAAACTTATTGCAAGCTTCAATTAATTCAAGGTATTTCTCATTAACTTTCGACCTACGATCTTCACTTATCATCATACATTAAAGTTACATAATATCTTCACAAAAAAAGCGTTCATGATAATTCATAAACGCTTTTTATTCATGATAATTATCAAGTTTATTTCTTACTCATATCAGAACCACCTTTTCTCCCTGACTTAGGACCTGAGTCTGATATTGAATCACGCATTCGGGTATCAGATTCAATATTTTTAAATTTATAATAATCCATTATTCCAAGATTCCCGCTACGGAATGCTTCGGCCATTGCTTTAGGTATTTCAGCTTCTGCCTGAATAACATTAGCACGAGCTTCCTGGGCCTTGGCTTTCATCTCCTGCTCAACAGCCACAGCCATTGCCCTTCTTTCTTCTGCTTTAGCCTGTGCAATATTTTTATCGGCATTTGCCTGGTCCATTTGTAATACTGCACCAA
This sequence comes from Bacteroidetes bacterium HGW-Bacteroidetes-17, assembly GCA_002840985.1. GTDB lineage: Bacteria > Bacteroidota > Bacteroidia > Bacteroidales. The sequence continues at coordinate 6,753 of PHDM01000013.1, read as the reverse complement.
TATTTTTTCCAATATCTATATCAGCAATATCAATAGAAAGTATCTCAAATGCAGTACCTGAATCCAATCCTTTATCAAGCACGAGTTTAGAAATGGTGTCAGGGTTTTCAAGAACACTTTTATGCGAGGCAGCAGAACCAATTGAAGATACAACACCCTCTCCTACTCTCGCTAAAATTGTTTCTTCTCCGGCACCTCCAACCAATTGCTTAATATTTGCCCGAACAGTTACCCTTGCTTTGGCAATAAGCTGGATTCCATCTTTTGCAACTGCAGTAACAGGTGGTGTATCAATTACTTTTGGATTAACTGACATTTGAACCGCTTGTAAGACATCTCTTCCTGCCAAATCAATGGCAGTTGCAACTTTAAAATCCAGTGCAATGTTTGCCTTATCAGCAGATATTAGGGCATTTACAACAGATACTACATTACCCCCTGCAAGAAAATGAGCTTCCATCTCATCACGGTTTACTTTTAATCCTGCCTTAGTAGCCGATATCATACTTCGTACAATTAATTGTGGTGGCACTTTTCTCCATCGCATAAACACAAGCTGGATTAAAGAAATCCTTACCCCCGATAAAAGGGCAGTGAACCACAAACCAACAGGAATAAAATAAAAAATAATCCAAAGTCCGAATATTGATCCAATTCCAATGGCTAAAAAAGCTACTACTTCTGGTTGTTCCATACTATTTTATTATTTTTTTTGTTTTACTAATATTTTATTATGCTCTATACTAACTACTTCTACTTCAGTATTTTGGTCAATGAAAGTCCCATAAGTATGAACCTCATAATATTCATTATTAAAAATGGCTTTTCCGGTAGGAACCAATCGCGAAATAGTTTTTCCAACATCTCCTTCTTTAATTTTCGCAGCATCAACTTCATTTACTTTTCCTTTAATCTCTGTTTGAAGCATCATTTTTTTCCACGTTTTTGATCGCAGTGATAGTACCAAAGATATTACGGATAAAATTAAAGTTGATCCTAATACTATATGACCTGCGGTAAGTCCATAAACAGCATAAGTTTGCCAAATACCCACGGCCATAATAATTAATCCAATAACACCAGCTATACCCTGACCGGGTATTACAAGAATTTCCAATACAATAAACGTAAGGCCAATGATAATTAAGACAGCAATGATTGTCCAATTCATTTCAGATGGGTTAAATAATACTTGCGGTTAACGAGCGATTCAACATTTCCTGCTGAATAGGTTTTAAATCATGAAAAGCACCTGATTTCACAGCACACTTTCCTTTAAAATGAATTAAGAATGCACATTGTTCAGCTTGAATAGCATCATGATCGCATAATTCAATTAAGGTTTCAATCACGAAATCAAAAGTATTGAAGTCGTCATTAAATAAAATAAGATCACGAACTCCTTCTTTCTTAATTTTATTTCTAACAATCGGCTTTAATTTTTCAGTTCCCATTGATTTTAAATTTTATACTGCTAACAAAGTTAATTAAAAAATTGATCTGTGGGAAATAAATTCATTTCTTTGTAAGCACTTAAACTACACATGGGATCATTTACCAACTTCATAAAAGAACTGGAGATTAAACTCACAAAACCATTACCAGGCCTTGAATCGCAAATCAAAATGGCTCCGGTTACACGCAACTTGGAGATGAAGAAAAACACTTATTTTAATCCTCCAAGGGAAAGTGCTGTGTTAATTCTGTTTTATCCAAAAAATGATCATATTCACACAGTTTTTATAAAAAGGCCGGAATATGAGGGAGTGCATAGTGGACAGATTGCATTTCCGGGTGGTAAATTTGAACCTGAAGATTCATCATTAATTTATACGGCCCTGCGCGAAGCGAATGAAGAAATCGGTGTCAATATTGATCAAATTTCAGTGATTGGTAATCTGACAGAACTCTTTATCCCTCCCAGTAATTTTAATGTACTGCCGGTGATAGGGTTTACGAATAAAAGGCCTGGTTTTATTATTGACCCAATGGAAGTTGATGCGATTTTAGAAATCACTCTCGATCAATTACTGAATGCTGATAATATACAATATAAAGAAATCTTACACCGTAATCAATTGCTTGTAAAAGTTCCTTCATATTATATTGATACACATATAATTTGGGGTGCAACTGCAATGATAATTAGTGAATTTTTGGATCTATTAAAATCCTAAAAAAATTAATTAAGAAGTTCAATCCGATAAGTTATTTCAGCTCCCTTTTTTAACAACTCACTTACACCACAATATCGGTCTTGTGAAAGATTAACGGCTTTTTCCAACTTATCCATAGGCAAATCTTCCCCTTTAAATTGGTAAGTAAGATGAATTTTGTGATAATATTTAGGATGCTCTTCGGTTAGTTCTCCTTCAATTTCAATATTAAAGTATGCAGGCTCAATTCTCATTTTTTTTAGAATCGATACAACATCCATGCCCGTACAGCCCCCTAAGGAGGCAAGGGTTAAGGGTTTTGGCCTAGGACCTGAGTTTTCACCACCAACACTTTCATCAGCATCCATTAATATTTTAAAATTGTTGATCTCGGCTTCAAAAGCCATATTTTTTTTCCAGGTACAATTAATTTTACTCTTCATTTAAGATTTTATTTGTTTGTGGCAAAGATAAGACATTAAAACATGAGATACTTTTACCATCCTTATTTTTGTTTTTGATAAAATAGCAAAAGTTATTTTAACCCTCCAACATAAAAGGATATTTGTAATCTTCCGGTGGGCTAAAGTTTTCCTTGATCGTTCGGGGAGAAACCCATCTTAACAAATTTAGCACAGATCCGGATTTATCATTAGTACCAGATGCCCTAGCTCCGCCAAATGGTTGTTGACCAACAACTGCACCGGTAGGTTTATCATTAATATAAAAATTACCTGCCGCATTAATCAACTTTTTTGTTGCTAAATCAATTGCATACCGATCCTTCGAAAAAATGGCCCCGGTAAGGGCGTATGGGGATGTTTTATCTACTAATTGCAGTGTATTTTCAAAATCATTTTCGGGATAAACAAATATGGTCAGTACGGGTCCAAAAAGTTCTTCACGAATAGTGATATAACTTGGGTTATCTGTTACAATAATAGTTGGTTCGATAAAATAACCCTTCGTTTTATCATAGTTACCTCCAACGATAATTTCTGCATCCTTATCTTTTTTTGCAGCGTCAATGTAAGATGTTAGTTTATTGAAAGCAACTTCATCGATCACCGCTGTGATAAAATTGGTAAAATCTTCAGGACTGCCCATTTTAAATGATTTAACATCTCTAACCAACAATTTCTTGATCTCGGGCCACAAATTTGAAGGAAGGTATGCTCTTGAGGCTGCGGAACATTTTTGTCCCTGATATTCGAAAGCACCCCTCGCAAGAGCGGTAGCAACCTGGCTTGGAATAGCCGATTTATGGACCATTACAAAATCCTTACCCCCGGTTTCCCCAACTATTTTAGGATAGGTATTATGCAGGTGAACATTATCACCTATGGCTTTCCATATTTTATTGAATACACCATTTGATCCCGTGAAATGAACTCCTACGAAATCAGGATGTTTTGCCATGACATGACCACCTACCGGCCCGGGCACAAAAATCATATTAATCACCCCATCAGGTAATCCGGCTTCTTTAAAAATATCCATAATGATGGTGGCTGAATAGATTTGAGTTTCGGAAGGTTTCCATACTACAACATTACCCATTAATGCTGGTGCTGCAGCTAAGTTGCCTGCTAAAGATGTAAAATTGAAAGGTGAGATTGCATAAACAAAACCTTCTAATGGCCTCTGTTCCATCCTGTTCCAAACTCCTTTTGAGGAAAGAGGTTGCTGCTGATAGATTTCTGTCATAAAATGAACATTAAATCTTAAATAGTCAGCAAATTCGCAGGCAGCATCAATCTCGGCCTGATACACATTCTTCGACTGACCAAGCATTGTTGTCGCGTTTAATTTCTGTCGGTATTTTCCTGAAACAAGTTCAGCAGCTTTCAAAAATACTGCGGCGCGCTGATCCCAGGTCAAAGCCTGCCATTGCCCTCTGGCTTCTAAAGCTGCATCAATGGCTTCATGAACATGCTCTTCGGTTCCCCTATAAAATTTGCCTAAAGTATGTGCAATTTCATGAGGAGGATGAATCGCAACAGGATCATTGGTACGGATTTCTTTCCCACCAATAATCATTGGAATATCCAGCTCTTTAGACTTATAATATTTTAACTCCTTTTTAAGCTCGATGCGTTCAAAAGAGCCTGGTAAATAGTCGAGCACAGGTTCGTTAAAAGGAAGTGGTGCTCTATATATTGCTTTTGACATTTTTATAATTTTAAAATGCAAAAGTAACAAATTTATTCTTATTTAGAATTATTCTAAATATAAATACAACTCTATTTTAATAATTATTCTTCGGAAGCTAGACTTGCAAAAAAGCTTTCATATTCAGGATAGTAAAAATTCCTTTTTGCAATTTCAAGGGGAAATACAATAAATTTGGCTACCGTTTCTGAACAAAGCAGATCTTCCGAATCGAATAATTGCACGTGCACTTTTGCTACATTTTTATAAAAATCATCAATTTTAGCTTTTAATTTTATTTTGCCTTTATCACAATAAACAGGATGTTTGTATTTGGTTTCCAATCTCGAAGTCAATCCCGAAGATTTAAGTTTGATTTGTATACACCAGCTTGAAATTTCATCCATCAATGTGGCATGAATACCTCCATGTAACACATTGTGATATCCTTGAAATTCAGGTCGGGGTTGCCATTCTGAAACTACATAGTCTCCTTCCTCATAAAAAGACATTTGCAATCCAATTAAATTGTGCTTAGAACAGGCAAAGCATTTATGTTCCTCAAATTTATCATATGGATTTAAGATTAATCTTTTCATAAGCCTATCATATTACTTATCAACAACTCCGTTTAAATCAAATGCGCTGGCTGAGGTTACACGAATATGATAGAATTCACCAATTTTGCACTGATTATTTTCTTTTAAAATCAGTACTTCATTATCTACTTCCGGAGAATCATATTCCGTCCGGCCAACAAAAAAATCGCCTTCTTCACGGTCAATCAGAGTTTTGAAAACCTTTCCAATTTTTTCCTGATTTAATTCCAACGAAATTTGTTCCTGCACCTCCATGAGTTCTTCCATTCTGTCATTTTTCGTTTGCTCATCTACATTGTCTTCCAATCGGTGAGCACGCGTATCTTCTTCGTGCGAGTAGGTAAAAACTCCCAAACGATCAAACTTTGTCTTCTTTACAAATTCAAGCAGTTTTTCAAAATCCTCCCTGGTTTCATTCGGAAAACCAACAATCAACGTTGTACGAAATGAAACATTGGGGATTTCGGCTCGGATTTTTGAAATTAAGCTTTCTACCTGATTTGGAGAACTCCATCTGCGCATGGCTTTTAGAACAGGTGCGCTAATGTGTTGCAGCGGAATGTCGATATAATTACAAATGTTTTTTCTGTTGCGAATAACTTCAAGCAGTTCGAACGGAAAATCGGTTGGATAGGTATAATGAAGTCTGATCCACTCAAGACCGGGAATATCCGCCAATTCATTTAAAAGTTGAGGAAGCCTTCTTTCGTTATATAAATCCAAGCCATAATAAGTTAAATCCTGAGCAATTAAAATAAGCTCTTTAACCCCATTTTTGACCAGCAATTTTGCTTCATGGATGACCTCTTCAACAGGTTTTGATTTATGCTTACCCCGAATAAGCGGAATAGCGCAAAAAGAGCAGGTACGGTCACATCCTTCCGAAATTTTTAAATAAGCGAAATGTTTCGGTGTTGTTTGCAATCGTTCACCTACCAATTCCTTTTTGTACTTGGCACCTAAGTCTTTGATGATTAAAGGAATATCATTTACGCCATAATAGCCATCCACTTCGGTCATTTCAGCAGATAATTCTTTTTTGTAACGCTGGCTTAGACAACCCATCACATATACAGCTTTTACCAATCCGGCTTTTTTAGCTTCAAGGTATTGCAAAATGGTATCGATTGATTCTTGTTTAGCATCGGCAATAAAACCACAGGTATTGATTACTGCTACCTCTGTAGGGTCGTTGGAATTATGAGATACAGAAAGGTCGTTCATTTGCAATTGCTTCATTAAATGCTCCGAATCAACGAGATTTTTTGAACAACCCAGCGTAACGATATTTATTTTAGTTGGTTTTATTCGAGTTTTCAAATATTATTTATTAAAAAGTGTATTGACATATTCATTTCGATCAAATAGCCGTAAATCTTCCATTTGTTCGCCGATGCCAATGTATTTTACCGGAATTTTAAATTCATCCGAAATTCCTATTGCAACACCCCCTTTGGCTGTTCCATCAAGTTTTGTCAAAGCTAAGGCATTGACTTCTGTAGCCGCAGTAAACTGACGTGCTTGTTCAATTGCGTTTTGGCCTGTTGAAGCATCCAAAATCAATAAAATCTCGTGCGGGGCATCAGGAATAACCTTTTGCATCACATTCTTGATTTTAGAAAGCTCATTCATCAAATTTATTTTATTATGCAACCTTCCTGCTGTATCAATAATCACAACATCAATATTATTTGCAACGGCTGATTTAAGTGTGTCAAAAGCAACAGAAGCAGGATCTGCACCCATTCCCTGACTAACAATTGGTACTCCTACCCTTTCGGACCAAATTTTTAATTGATCAACAGCCGCTGCCCTAAAAGTATCAGCAGCACCCAGAACAACTTTTT
>PHDM01000012.1 GCA_002840985.1 Bacteroidetes bacterium HGW-Bacteroidetes-17 | reverse complement strand
AAAAAAAATGATGGCGAGAAGTTTATCCCGACGAGCGAAGCGATGTCGGGAAGCCCTGGTCGGACAACAAAATTAAAGCTCATAATTCATTTTATGGGCTTTGTTTTTTAGAATTTATGTTTATATTGAGAAGTTTTCCGAGAAGAATAAGAGAAGAATAAGAATAGCGTGAACCGTAGGTTGGTCATCACAACAAAAAACCACTCATAATCCAGAGAATTTTATTTTTACGGAAATTTCATGGCTGTTATTCTTGAATAATTGAATTTCAAAAAAAACCAAATGTTGAATTTGTAATATATTTTTGTATCTTTGCCGCGGAATTAAAGACAAGAATTGATAATGAGGGGGCAAATGTCCCCTCTTTTTATACAAAAATGATCGATAAACAATTAATAGTCAAACTAGCCGAAAGCGAGCTGAAAGGAACAGATAAATTTCTGGTTAACGTTTCCGTTAACCCCGGAAATAAAATTTCTGTGATTTTGGATGGCGATACCTCGATAAGTATTGATGATTGTATTGAAATAAGCAGGTTTATCGAATCAAGTCTGGACCGTGAAGTTGAAGACTTTGAACTGAGTGTATCTTCGGCAGGACTTGATCAACCGCTTAAGTTAATCCGTCAATATAAAAAGTATAAGAACAAAGAAATATCAGTGTTAACAGGTGAAGGATTAAAACAAAAAGGCATTCTGACCGGAATCCTCAATGATCGGATTCAACTGTGTATCCCTGAAAATAAAAAGAAAAAAACCAAAGAACAAAATATTGAGATTTTATTTAGTGACATCAAAGAAACTAAAGCAATTATTTCATTTAAAAAGTAATGCAATAAATTAAAGCAATGGAACACATTAATTTAGTTGAAACTTTTTCGGAGTTTAAAGAATTTAAGAATATCGATCGTGAAACCATGATGCGTATCATTGAGGATATTTTTAGACATATGCTGGCAAAACGATTTGGCAGTGATGAAAATTTCGACATTATCGTAAATATCGATAAAGGAGATTTGGAAATCTGGCGTAACCGGGAAATTGTTGAAGATAATGACTTAGAGGATGAGAACACTCAAATTGCACTCTCCGACGCTATTAAAATTGAACCCGATTTTGAAGTTGGAGAAGAAGTTTCGGAAGAGATGAAACTTGCCGACTTTGGAAGACGAGAAATTCTAACCATAAGGCAGAACCTGATCTCAAAAATTCAGGAGTACGAAAAAGACAATATTTACAGAATCTATAAAGATAAAATTGGTGAAATTGTTACCGGCGAAGTTTATCAGGTTTGGAAGAAAGAAGTCTTGATCCTGGATGATGAATACATTGAACTGCTTTTACCTAAATCAGAACAAATCCCATCCGATTTTTATCGTAAGGGCGACAATATTCGTGCGGTAGTTTCAAGGGTCGAGATGAAGAATAACAGCCCCGTGATTATTTTATCACGGACTTCTCCAATATTTCTGGAGCGACTTTTCGAAGCCGAAGTACCTGAAGTATTTGACGGATTAATTACCATCAAAAAAATTGTCCGTGTACCCGGCGAAAGAGCCAAGATTGCCGTTGAATCTTATGACGACAGAATTGATCCTGTTGGGGCTTGCGTGGGAATGAAAGGTTCACGTATTCACGGAATTGTGAGGGAGCTAAAAAATGAAAATATTGATGTTATCAATTTCACCAACAATCCGAGTTTATATATTACCCGAGCATTAAGTCCTGCCAAGATGACCTCAATAAAAATTGATGAGGCAAATAAACGCGCCGAAGTCTACATGAAACCCGATCAGGTTTCGTTAGCCATTGGAAAAGGCGGGTTTAACATAAAATTAGCAGGTAAACTCACCGGTTATGAAATTGATGTTTATCGCGATACAGACACTGACAATGAAGATGTTGATATTCAAGAATTTTCTGATGAAATCGATCAGTGGATTATTGATGAATTAAAAAGCATTGGATGTGATACGGCAAAAAGTGTTTTGGACATCTCAGTTGAAGATCTGGTAACAAGAACAGATTTAGAAATCGAAACCATTAATGAAGTGGTTCGCATAATAAAAGCTGAATTTGAATAAAAATATTATATTTATTGACTTTTTCAACATTCAAAATCAGAGAAATACCAATTAGTAAGGAGTATGGAAGAGAATATAATGACAACAAGATTAAGTAAAGCAGCGAGAGAATTTAACGTTGGGATTTCTACCATCGTCGATTTTCTTTCTAAAAAGGGCCATGAAGTTGATGCCAATCCAAACACCAAGATTTCGGCTGAAGCTTATGCTATTCTTGTTCAGGAATTCCAATCAGAAAAGCATGTAAAGGAAGAATCCAAAAAGATTGGTCTGGAATATACTCAACACGAAACGATTACAATTGAAAACAAAAAAGCTCCGGTTGTTGCTGATATCGATGAAGAGGATGAAGATGAAGAAATAGTTATAAAAACGACAATGTTACCTCATGTTGAGCCTATAAAAGAAAAAATAGTCGCTCCGCCTGTTGTTGAAAAAGAAATCCCTCCTGTTAAACCTGTAGAGCCTGTTGTTGCTGAAGAAAAGGCAAAAACGGAAGAACCAAAAAAAGAAGAGCCAAAAATCACAGAAGCCGAAGTTGAGGCAAAAATTGAACCTGAAATTGAACAGGATGAAACCGGTGAAAATGAATTGAAAATTCTTGGTCGAATTGATTTGGATTCCATAAATTCAAGGACAAAGCCCAGACGAAAAACCAAGGAAGAAAAAGCAAAAGAAGCTGAAGAAAAAACATTGGCCCGCGAAAAGGCCAAAGTTGGTTCGAAGGTGAAAAAGACTGAAATCGAAGAACAGAAAGAAAAACCAGAATTAGTTGCACCCAAAGTACAGGAACCTATTGAAAATAAGGAGGCCGTAATTGAACCTATTGTTCAAAAAGAAGAAATACATAAGGCGCCTGTTATTGAAAAAGATGCTCCGATTGATAATTTTTTGCCGACTGAATTCTCAAAATTGGTTGGACCGAAAATATTGGATAAAATTATATTACCTGATGCCAAAAAACCTGTTGCTTCATCAAAACAGGCCAAAATAGAGCCAAAAAAGAAAAGAAAGAGAATAAAAAAACAAGCTCCTTATAATCCTGCGGATAAAGATAAGGACCATGATAAAACTACAGGTTCACAAAGACCTTACGGTGGTGGTCAAACTGGGCAAACAAGTCAATCGGGACAAAAACCAGGACATTCCGGACCACAAAAAGGTCAAAAAAGTGGAGGGTTCAAACCGAATATCAAACATGAACCTACACCCGAAGAAATTGAAAAACAAATAAAAGACACCCTGGCCCGCTTAAGTTCGCCCGGTAAATCGAAGGCTTCGAAACACCGACGACAAAAACGGGACACCTTTAGCCAACATCTTCAGGATCAATTAAAACGACAGGAAGATGAAAAGAAGATTATTAAGGTAACTGAGTTTGTAACAGCCAATGAATTAGGCACCATGATGAATGTTCCTGTCAATGACATTATTTCTACCTGTATGTCACTTGGAATTTTTCTTTCAATCAACCAAAGATTAGATGCTGAAACATTGTCACTTGTAGCGGAAGAATTCGGTTATGATGTTGAATTTGTAAGTGTTGATGTGCAGGAAGCCATTCATGATTCGGAAGAAGAAGATGATCCTGCCAGCCTGGTTGACAGATCGCCTATCGTTACGGTAATGGGCCACGTTGACCACGGGAAAACACTTTTACTCGATTATATCAGAAAAGCAAACGTAATTGCAGGAGAAGCCGGAGGTATCACCCAACATATTGGTGCTTATGAAGTAACCCTTGAAAATGGGAAAAATATTACCTTTCTGGACACACCCGGCCATGAAGCGTTTACCGCAATGCGTGCCCGTGGAGCCAAAGTAACAGATATTGTAATTGTAATAATAGCTGCTGATGATAATGTAATGCCTCAAACCAAGGAAGCCATAAACCATGCCCTTGCTGCAGGTGTTCCGATTGTTTTTGCAATAAATAAGATTGATAAACCTACTGCTAATCCTGAAAAGATTAAAGAAGAATTATCTCAAATGAATATTCTTGTTGAAGATTGGGGCGGCAAATATCAGTGTCAGGAAATTTCTGCAAAACAAGGGATAAATATTGATCAGTTACTTGAAAAAGTATTATTGGAAGCCGAATTGCTTGAGCTTAAAGGGAATCCCAATAAGGGAGCTGTTGGAACAGTAATCGAATCATCGCTTGATAAGGGCCGCGGTTATGTTGCCAAAATATTGGTTCAAAACGGGACTATTAAAATTGGGGATTACATTCTTGCCGGAGGAACATCAGGTAAAGTTAAAGCAATGTACAATGAAAGGAACCAGTTGGTAAAATCAGCCGGCCCATCGGCACCTGTGCTTTTACTTGGGTTAAGTGGGGCACCTCAAGCCGGAGATGGTTTTAATGTGATGAAGGATGAAAAAGAAGCCAAAGCAATTGCCAATAAACGGATGCAATTACAGAGAGAACAAGGCATTCGTACACAAAAACATATTACGCTTGATGAAATTGGCCGACGAATTGCCATTGGCGATTTCAAGGAATTAAATGTGATCGTTAAAGGTGATGTTGATGGATCTGTTGAAGCATTGTCCGACTCATTAATAAAACTTGGAACTGAAGAAGTTCAGGTAAATATCATACATAAATCGGTAGGAGCAATTACCGAGTCGGATGTTCTGCTTGCATCGGCCTCCGATGCCGTAATTATCGGGTTCCAGGTTCGACCTTCAATGAGTGCCCGAAAGCTTGCCGAAGCCGAACAAATCGACATCAGGCTTTATTCAATCATATACCAGGCTATCGATGAGCTTAAATCGGCTATCGAAGGGATGCTATCGCCGGACATTGAGGAAAAAATTGTTTGCAATATCGAAGTACGCGATGTATTCAAGGTTACAAAAGTGGGTACTGTTGCAGGATGTTTGGTGTTAGATGGAAAAGTAAACAGAAACACTCAGGTTCGTGTTATCCGTGATGGAATAGTAGTATATACAGGAGGATTGGGTTCACTGAAACGATTTAAAGATGATGTGAAAGAAGTTCAATCGGGATATGAATGCGGACTGAACATCGATAATTTCAATGATATTAAAATTGGGGATATTATCGAAGGTTATGAGCAAATAGAAGTAAAGAGGAAATTATAAAATCTATAAATATTTGATGCCTCCGGCATCCTTTTTAATACATTTGTTTTCAATAGTATATTTTATTATTAATGCGGTGTTTCATTAATTCTTTTGATAATATTTGGGCTATGGGTTGAATAAACCAAAATCCTGTTCGGTAGCGGGTTATCTTTCACCTTTTGTCAATCGTAAATTTTTTGTGTGACACCCCGCTTTACTTCAAAGGTTTCCAATCATCAATCCATTCAAATAAATATTCATTTTTAAACTCTATCTCATAAGCTTTTAGAAAAGCTAAATATTCATCGCTAAAAGTCTTTTTTTTGTGATGTTCTTTTTGCTTATCAATATATTTAATAACATCAGTAAGTTGTGAATGGCTATAGGAAAATGCACCAAAACCTTCTTGCCATTGAAATTTATAAGGGGTAAATTTCTTTTCATTTATAAAAGTATTTGACGATTTCTTTATTTCCCGAACCAAATCTGACAAGCAACACGTAGGTTTCATACCAATAAAAAAATGGATATGGTTTGATATACCGTTTATTGCCAACATCTTTTGCCCTTTGTTTTGCACAATGCCGGTAATATATTTGTAAAGTTCTTCTTCCCAGACAGATTCAATGAGAGCATTGCGGTTTTGAACGGCAAAAACGGTTTGGATATAAATTTGAGAATAGGTATCAGCCATAAAATTAAGTTTAATAGTTTATTTTAATCCCGGAGGGATTGCATATTTATAGAAAGGATTAATAAGAGAAAAGATGCGACCCCAGCCGGGGTCGCATAAATCCAGAACATTTGATTTTCTATAAATATTTGATGCCTCCGGCATCCGTTCTAATACATTTCATTTGTTTTCAATATTATATTTTATTATTAATGCATTGTTTCATTAATTCTTTTGATGATATTGTGGTTAAGGGTTGAAGAAACCAAAATCCTGTTCCGTAGTGGGTTATATTTCTCCTTTAGCCAATCGTAAATTTTTTGAGTGATATCCCGTTTCTCTTCAATGGTTTCATTTTTGAAATTTCCTGGCAATCAGCAAACTAAAATACATCTAACTCCTTTTCTTTCATGTGTTCCTCAAAGTACAGCGTAAAACGATAATGCTTGTTATTTATGAAGTTGTGCAACGGTTACTTTTGTTAACCACTTTTACTTTTCAAATTCTAATTGTCCAATTTGTCTGGTTTCTTTATTGTCTGTCAATTGTACTGTTATATATTTCGTTTCTTGTTGCTCAGTCCCATAATTTGTGTATAATGTTGCATAAACAGTAACTGGTCCTGTGATAGTTTGTCGAGATTCACTGAAGTAGTTTACATAAACCGTATAAATACCGCGTTTTGCAGTTTTTAATGAGAACTCTTCTGGGCCATATCCTCTTGTAAAATCCCGACTAATTTTCCCGCCCAGCATAGTGTTTGTATGGCTATAAAAACATTTCTCTCCATTTGGGTCAATAACCCATAGATCTATATCATTCTCATTACTGCTCCAATCTAATGTTATTCTAATGTCTAAGGGCATTGGATTAATATATGTAGGATTTATTGAATTAATATCCAATTCTCCTTTATGTAATGAAATTAGATTATTTAATTCATTAAGTGCAACATCTTTGATGTCTTCAAAACGATCCCAATTGTTATCCAGAATATATTTATAAATATCCAAAGCTTTCTGAAACTGCTTGTTTTGAATATATGCTGCAGCCAAATCTCTGAACGATTGAGGTTCTTCAGGACGTAGTCTTTTTATCTCTTTATAAATTTCTATTGCAACTTTATATTCACCTTCTTGAACTAAACTCCTTGCAACAACTTTTAATAATTCGGGATTTTCAAGATCCAGTTCAAGCGTATTTGATAGAACCCGAACCGCCATGTCATTCATTTTCTTTTCAAATAGATAGTCCGCAACTTGAATATAAAAAGATGGTCGATTTCTATTTTCTTCCTTTAGCACAAAGTAAATAGAATCCAGATTTGATTTTTTCGAATTACGCAGAACTTCCATATAGGGGGCGTCAGGTAACCAAGCAAGAACTTTAATGGACGGTCTCTTTTTAATTTCTGTAAAAGCAAAATCCTCATTTTCTTCATCAAGTTCTAAATTATCTGATATCTCGACCTCATCTTCGACAATGTTAATTACTGTAGTTTGTGAGGGAGGAGGAGGTGGTACTCTTCTTTGTTCAGTAATTGGTATATACTCTTCAATTACAGTCCTGCTATTGGCTTCTGCATTAATTTCTATTTCATCAATTAAATTAATTGAATCATGCGTACTTCCTTCATACCATGACATTAATCTCTTAATGCGTTCTAAATTTCTTTCTCTAATCATTTTAGGAGATAACTCTTGTTCTTTTTCATGATTAGCCAGTAGTTTATAATACTCCTCTTTTAATTCATCAGGTGGTATTATATCATATTCTACATAATCTTCAATTCTGTCAAGGACTATAAAAGAAGTATTTGGAGTAATAATATTGAATTTTTTACCAAGTTTATAAATCTCTTCGCGGTTTTTTGAGTAATTCATTCCCAAAGCTTCAATTTTTTTACTTGCCCAAATTCGCGAAACTGGAGTATCGGAAACTTTACTTATTTTAAAAGATTGAGTTTTTATTATGTTGCCTCTATGACCATAATTCACATTTAGTAACGCATCATTGCTCTTTAAAATTCCTACCATCTCAAAAAATCCACCATCAACTCGACTGGCGATATTCGGATAGACTTCTTCAATTTCTGAATTATTATAATTACATGATAAAAACTTTTCTTCATTTTTTTGCATTATTTCTAATGCTTTTTTCAGAGTAAAAACATTTAGGTCAATAAATTCCCCATTAGTTTCTGAAGCAATTCTTTTGAGTAGTGAATAGTTGCTGCCAGTGCTTGATGAAATTGCATAAATAGGAATGTTTGAAGTTTCGATTTGATCTTCCCCAATTGTATTTATAGCATCAGAAAACAACAAAACTTCGTCACTATTTTTGTCCAAATTTAAGTTGTCCAAACAAGTCGCCCCATCATTGTTTAATTTTCTGATATAATTGATTATTTCTGTGGCATCTTGTCTGATATTGAATATTTTGGGCAATTCTGATTTTTGGTTAAATGTAATGAGAGATACGTTTTTATTTCCTTTTAAAGAAGTTAGATATTTATTCAGAAATTCTAATTCTTTATCAATATCACGACGAGAAGCAGAAAATGAGTTATCCCAGTAAATAGTTATTTTTTGAGGAACTTCTTTTATGGAAGAACTTAGATTTGGTGTCTTAATACTTAAATAGAAATAAGTCTCACCGCCTAAATCACAAGTATATATTTGGTGATCTGTCTTTGCAAACCTTGGAATTGTAAAGTTTAATGGACTACTGGAGGAAAAGTTTTTTCTTTCTAAATTTAAACAATATGCATCATCCTGACTGTCAAATTTTATATTTTCAAATTCGGATAATATTTCTTTTTCTTCTGACAAATTTTTAAAAACCCTAACATCAAGTTTAAATTCTCCAATAGCTTTGGATGTTTCTATTGGTAAAGAATAATAAAGGTTTTGATCATCACCACTAAGTGTTTCTGATAATGCTAGCACAATTCGTTTACTTCCATTTGCAGGAATTGGGAAAATTCTGGTTTTAAAGAAATTTCCTTTAGTCATGTTGGCAATTCCAGGATCTATATTTTGTCGGATAATTGCTTCGAATGTTTGTCGGGCTTTTATTTTTTCAACAATCACACCTTCTCTTATTTTTCCATTAATTTCCAATGCATACCTACATATTTCTTGACCATCACTAAGTGGCATCGATAATTCTCCTTCCAAATCTCGATTAAATGGATTATAAAAGACAATGTCAAAAGTTGTTGTTGCAATATTTCCAATAACATTTACACTTACTTTCAATTGCGATATTTCAAGATATTGTTTCTTTTCAGAATCCTGAATGCTAAGAGACGGTATCTGACCAAATGATATTTGGCAAATTATAAGTCCAATTAAAGTTGTGAATATTCTCATTTTGTTTCTTTTTTTGTAATTGTGGCTAACGGTTGGTACATGTTGCGGAGCGGATTTCGGAGAGCGTTCCTGTCCGTGAGGACATGAACGGCGTTGCGAGAATCCGCCGTTGATTGCCGCACCGACCCCGCTCTGAAATATGTACTTTGTTAGCTGTTGGGCTTTAATTATTTTTCTTTTTGAGGTATACATATCTAGAAGTTAATCGATATATTGTGATAACAAAAAACATAACGATAAAACCTGAATATAAATTGAAAATACTCTTTATGTCAAATAGGCTTATAAGACTAAAAATAAATGAAACGATTGTTGCGATTACTTGAAACTTAAGCTCGAAGTTTTTCCTTTTAAAACTGGAGTATTTCATGTTTTTAATGGATTTATTTAATGAAATAATCCCAAACAAAGTAATTATGAAAAAGGAATAAAACAGTATAATACTAATGGGATGCCTCACAATTTTTAATGTTACTTGGTCGCTACTCAAGAATGCAGTACCCTTAAGAAACGTTGGTTCATATATTGATAGTGGCAGTTTTAATTCTTTTAATTGGGCGTCTTTTATTTCAAGTGTAGTAATATATTTATCAAATGGGAAAATTCCTTTCCTTTCTAATAGTACTGGTTTATTAAAATTAAATTCATCGTTAGATTGTTTGTCTAATATATTTTCTCTTTTTCCACTTAAATCTGAATAACCAATCCTTATTCTTGAAAGATATGTTGCAGACTCGGAAACTAAAATTATTGAAGGTTGTATTTGTATTGCACTAAAACCAAAAGGTCCAATATTTCTGGTCAATATTGGTATTTTAATTCCTTGCTTAATTCTGGCTCTTAATTTTGAAAATATATTTTTTAAAGTACTGTCTGATTTTTCGTTATTTCCTAATGGATTATAACGTAACACAGCAAGTCTATTTCCCAAATCATCTAAAATTAATTTAGCATTCTCAAATTCTCCAATTGACAATTTTATACCGGCAAGAAATATTGCATCTGAAACTTGTACTCCACTTGGGTTTAATTTTGATATTCTTATTGCATTTTCATAATAATATATTGCACTATCCAAAACACTTTTATTAATCTTTAAATAGCCAACTCTCTCACCGTTTATTGTAACTGATGCTAAATTTTCATATGCAAATGCTAAATTGAAATTATATTTCCAAATAGTATCATTATATACATCTGTGTAAAAATTTTTGCATTCTTTTTTAATAATAGAGATAGCTTCTGGATAGTTGCCTTCCTTAATTTTTTGTGACCATTCTTCTTCGTTGAGAAATTGCATTGTTTGTGCATATACCGCGAATGGACTAATAAAAACTAGTATTATGCTAATTATCAATTTCCTTTGATTCATGTTAGAATATTTTGGTTTTTCAGCCTTACAGCTAACTTGTATATATGTTTAACTTTATTGCATATACCCACCCATCCACCTGCGGCGGACAGGTATGGGTTGTATTGTGCAGGTTTTGTTAACTTATATATTTTATCGATTCGTCAAAATCGATTTAATTTCAATACTTGTGAGGGAGCTCAAATTCTTTGATCAACAATCACTATCCGGCAGGAAAGAATTTCGCGAATAAAAATAGGAAATTAATTTGATAATTAGTCAATTTGAAGATGTGCTAATGAAAAAAAGCTCAAAGGTTGAGAAGCTCAAGGGCTCAAAAGTTCAGAAGTTCAGAAGTTGAAAGTCGTAATTGCAGAATTTTTGGGTGCTTCAAATCGTATTAACAATGTATTGCAATGTATTACGATGTATTACTATCGAATGTCGACCGAATGTCGAAGAGTTCAAAGGCTCAGAGGTTCAGAAGTTCAAATGATTAACTGTTTTAGAAAAGTGAGAAATCCTTTTGAGTAAAGTGAGAAAACCTTTTGAGTAAATTGGAAAAACCTTTTGAGTAAAATAGAAATGTTACTTGTGTATAGAAATTATTTGACTTCTCAAACGTTCAAATTTGACTTCTCGAATTTTTTTTTTGACTTCTCAAATTTATATATCTGAGAAGTCCTATTTGGAAACGATCGAAGTGTAATGTCACGGAATGAGGAAAATTCAAGATATAAGAATCTAGTCAAAGAAGGACTTTTTCTGACATCTAACGTCTAATATCTTAATGAAATTTATTTTTATGCGCTATATCTTACTCTCTGAAAAGAGTTTGTGTTCTATCCGGCCCTACAGAAACCACACTTACGGGTACTTCTACAAGCTTTTCAATGAATTTCACGTAGTCGATGAGTTTTTTTGGAGCATCCTCAATTTTCGACAATTTTGTCAGATCCGCATTCCAACCATCAACCTCTTCATAATTAGCTTTTAAATCAGTGTTTTCAGTATTAAAAGGGATTTCCTGTGTGTTTTTTCCTTCAATGGTATACGAAGTACATACTTTTATTTTGTCGAATGGGCTAAGTACATCGGCTTTCATCATCAACAACTCATCCACACCATCAAGCATAATTGCGTATTTTAATGCCGGAATATCAAGCCAGCCGCATCGTCTTGGCCTGCCGGTGGTAGAACCGTATTCATTTCCAATTTCCCTTAATTTTTGCCCAATCTCATCATCCAATTCGGTTGGAAAAGAGCCACTGCCAACCCGGGTACAGTACGCTTTAAAAATCCCGTATACTTTGCCGACATTTTTAGGGGATATTCCTAATCCTGAGCATACTCCAGCAGTGATCGTATTTGAAGAAGTAACAAATGGATAGGACCCAAAATCAATGTCGAGTAATGAACCCTGGGCACCCTCGGCTAAAACTGATTTTCCTTCTTTCAAAGCATTATTGATAAAATATTCGCTGTCGATAAGCTTAAATTCTTTGATAACATCCAAAGCAGCAAACCATTGTGCTTCATATTCATCAAATAAGATTCCGTCCAGTTTATAGTTTGAAACGTCAAATTTGTAGAACTCCAGAATCTCCAAATGCTTTTTCTTCAATTTCAGATATTTTGATTTAAAATCATTGGCGATGATGTCTCCGATTCGAAGTCCGTTACGAGCAACTTTATCCGTATAAGTAGGCCCAATTCCTTTTAAGGTTGATCCTATTTTTAACTCGCCTTTTGATTGTTCATAGGTTGCATCAAGCAGGCGATGGGTTGGGAGGATTAAGTGTGCTTTTTTCGAAATATATAAATGATTCCTGGTTTCTATTTGATGTTTAGCCAAATTATTAAGCTCTTTAACAAAAATGCAAGGGTCAATAATTACACCATTACCAATTACATTGATGGTTTTTTGATTGAAAATTCCTGAAGGAATGGTATGTAGCACAAATTTATTTCCATCAAATTCAATGGTGTGACCTGCATTTGGACCTCCCTGAAATCTGGCAACGATTTCATATTTTGGAGTTAACACATCAACGATTTTACCTTTACCTTCATCTCCCCACTGGAGCCCAAGCAATACATCAACTTTCATTTAAATATTTTTTATTATTTGATTCATTGAACTTTAAAATCATTCTGATCCTCTTGAAAATCAGATTAATCAGTAAAAACAGCTTAAGAAGTTCAGTCTAGCTTTTGTTTAAAAGCCATGCTTAAAAACATAAGGACTTTATGTATGCAATTTTACAAACATAAAGTCCATTATAAAATATTTTTTATGATTTTTTATAAACAATGAACCCGCTCTGTACAAAAGAATTTAAAGATTAATTCTTCTTGTCGTCAATGCAGGTTCCATAAAATGTCAGGGAATGGTGCGATATTTTAACGTTCAATAATTTTTCAACGGATAACTGAATTTCCTGCAATCTGGGATCACAAAACTCAAGTACCTTTCCACTATCAATACTAATAAAATGGTCGTGTTGCTTGAATTTAAACGAACGCTCAAATTGCGCACAATTATTGCCAAATTGATGCTTGGTAACCAAACTGCAATCCAAAAGCAATTCTATGGTATTGTACAAAGTGGCCCTGCTAACCCTATATTTATTATTCTTCATTCGAATATAGAGGGTTTCTATATCAAAATGTCCGTCAGTGGCATAAATCTCTTTGAGAATGGTATATCTTTCGGGAGTTTTTCGATGACCTCTTTTTTCCAAATACTCTGTAAATATCTGTTTTACAGTTTCAAAGGTATCCTTATCATTTTCTTTCATAAACGCAACATTTAATCAAGCCATAAAAATACGGAAAATTTATTTATATCTATTTGGTATAAATAAGAATAATTGATTGTTTTTTTCAATCGGCTTATTATCTGATGCTTAGGAATGTTACTTTGTTTTTGAAAATCGATTTACCCGGCTAATCATCTTGATTTCCTTGATTTTTTTCAATTCATCAATCAAATCCTGAAGATTTTTCAAGTCATTTACGTAGAGCGTGATCAAAGCTTCGGTAATACCTTCGGAAGTTTCAAGCGTAAATGAACGAATATTTAAATGGTATTCGTTAGAAATTACCCCAGTGATATGATTGATCAACCCGACACTATCAATGCTTTTTATTTTGAGTCCGGCTAAAAATGATATTGATTCTTTCTTATTCCATTTCGCTTTTACAATTCTGTTCCCGAATTTTGACATTTCCTGAATTGCGGTTGGGCAATTTATCCGATGGATCCGAATCATGTCATCCTTCGAAATCAAGCCAATCACATCATCTCCGGGGATTGGGTTACAACAAGGAAGTATGGTATAATTCAAATCATTGACCGCACCCCCAATGATCATGGCTTCCGGTTCAGTACGGATACTTTCCCTGATTTTTTTAGACAAGGTTTCGGGTTCCACATTTTTTGAACGAAGGAATGGGATGCTAATGTACCTCATCCAATTTCCCTTTTCATTATCCTGAAAGGCATTTTTAACATCTTTAAGTTCTATTTTCCCTTTCGCCACGAAATAGTACAGATCAATGACCCCTGAATATGAAGTTTTGCTCTGCAATATTCCAATATTATTAGGTGTAAATTCAATATTAAGTTGTTCAAAGAAACCTTTTAAAATTTCTGTTCCTTTTTCCTTGAATGATTTTCTGTCCTCTTTGATCGCTTGCTTAATTCTTGCTTTGGCACGGGCAGTAACTACCAGTCGTAGCCATGAAACTCTTGGTTTTTGTTTATCTGAGGTAATCATCTCAATTTGATCACCATTTTTAAGCCGATAATTCAATGGCACCAATTTTCGATTTACCTTGGCTCCAATACTTGTATTACCTACCTGAGAGTGAATACTATATGCAAAATCAAGCACTGTTGATCCGAAAGGTAAATTTCGCAGCTCTCCTTTGGGGGTAAATACAGAAACTTCATCGGAAAAAAGATTCATCTTAAAATCACTTAAAAAATCCAGGGCATTTTCCTCACTGCTCTGAAGTAACTCACTAATTCTTTTCAGCCAATTTTCTAAGCCGCTATTTGTTGCTTCCGATGATTTATATTTAAGGTGAGCAGCGTATCCTTTCATTCCAATATCGTACATTCGGATAGTTTGAATCTGAACCTCCACCCAACGCCCTGTATGGCTCATAATGGTTGTGTGCAATGCTTCATAACCATTTGCTTTGGGGATCGAAATCCTGTCGCGAAGCTGATCCATCTTCGGTCGATAATAATCAGTTATAATCGAATATACCTTCCAACAATCGATTTTCTCATGCTTTTGTGGTGAATCTATAATTATTTTAACAGCAAACGCATCATGAACTTCTTCGAAAGGAATTTCTCTTTCGCGCATTTTTTCCCAAATGGAATTAACGGATTTTTCAATCGCAAAAATTTGATATTCTATTTTCTGTTCATTTAAGGCTTTTTTTAATGGGTTAACCAATTTTCTAACAAATTTATTTCGCTCAGGCTTACTATCAATCAGTTTCCGTGAAATGGAATTGTAAATATTGGGTTCCAGGTATTTTAACGCGAGATCTTCAAGTTCCCCTTTTATCGTGTACAATCCCAATCGATGGGCAAGTGGGGCATAGATATAATGTGTTTCCGAAGCGATCTTAACTTGCTTTTCCTTGGGCATCGCATCAAGGGTTCGCATATTGTGTAATCGATCGGCAAGTTTAATTAAGATAACCCTTACATCATCTGATAATGTAAGCAGCATTTTTTTAAAATTTTCAGCTTGTATTGATGAGGTTTGATCATCAAAAAGTTCATCAATTTTTGTCAAGCCATCAACAATTTGGGCAACTTTGTTTCCGAAGAGCTTTTGAATATCCTTTAAAGTATATTGGGTATCTTCTACAACATCATGTATAAGTGCGCAGACAATAGAGGTGGTCCCTAACCCAATTTCTTCCGCTGCAATACGTGCAACGTCAAGTGGATGATAAACATAAGGTTCTCCAGTTTTTCGCCGATCATTCACATGAGCCTTTACTGCTAAATTAAAAGCCTTACGGACTAGTTTTTTATCAGCCGGCGTTTTACGTGTATACCATACCCTTAAGAGATTTCTATATCTCCTGACGATCTCTTTATTTTCCGATGCCTCATCGGGTATATACATAAACTTATATTTATAATTATGTTAAAACAAAAATACACAAATTGAGATGATTCAGAAATGAATCATAAAGAATAAATCATACTTGAATATAAAATTTGGCAAATCAAATCTTCAAATAGCCAATATTGTAATTTATTATATGAAACGAGCATGTTCGTTAAACGCAAACAAAGATGAAAATCTCACATGCGAGTTCCATCCGACCTATTTAATAAAATTTATTTACGGATGAAAATATTATTAGCAGAAATTCTTAGTAAAATTATTCAAATTTCATAAGTAGACCGATAAGATCAACCACCCTGTTTGAATAACCCCACTCATTGTCATACCAATTGAGGGTTTTGACAATACGCTTACCTAAAACCCGGGTATATTCCGAGTCATAAATGCTGGAATACAAATTACCAACAATATCGGATGATACATATTTTTCTTCACCATAAAGCAAAACATTTTTCATCTCTTTTGTTTTTGAAGCTGCAAGCACGGCCGCATTCACTTCTTCCACGGTAACATCTCTTTCAACTTCAAACACAAAGTCAACGATCGAACCATCAGGGACTGGAACACGACATGCCATCCCATCCAATCTTCCCTTAAGTTCGGGAATCACTTTGCCAACCGCCTTTGCGGCACCGGTGGTAGTTGGAATAATATTTTCTGCAGCAGCTCTCCCACGACGCCAGTCGGCATGAGGAACATCAGCCAATCGCTGATCATTTGTATAGGCATGGGTTGTCGTCATAATCCCTTCAACAATGCCAAATGCTTCGTGCATCACTTTTGCCATTGGAGCCAAACAATTGGTTGTACAACTGGCATTAGAAATGATGCGATGCTCAGGTTTTAACCCTCCATCATTTACCCCAATCACAATCGTGTAATCAATTTCATCTTTGGCAGGTACGGTAAGAATTACTCTTTTGGCTCCTGCATTTATATGCGGCATCAATTTTTCACGGGTCCTAAATATTCCCGTGGCTTCGATCACAACATCAATTTTTAACTCAGCCCATGGTAATTGATTTGGATCCTTAATACTCAGCATCCTTACCTTTTCATTCGGTGTGATCAAATAGTCATCTTCTAACCTGATATCCTGTCCGAAACCCATCATCACCGTATCATATTTCAATAAATAGGCCAGCACCTCATTATCGTACAAATCATTGATAGCAACAACATCTATATCTTCACGATTATTAATTATTCTGAAAACAGATCTTCCGATTCTGCCAAAACCGTTTATCGCAACTCTCATAATGAACCTCCTTCTGCATTTAATTTATCGTAAGCTATGATCAAATCTATAATCCTTGCCGACATAGCCTTAGCAGCATGATACCAGGTAAGCGTTTTTATCATCCTACCCGAAGATTTAATGCTCGCATCCCAATCGAATACGACTGAATGTGAATTCCCGATAACATCGGTACTAACGATTGGATCATTCATCATCTCCACAATTTCAGGATGTTGGTCCGCATATTTTTGAACGGCATTATTGATCATCTCAATGGTGATGTCTTTCGATTTAAATATGGCAGTCAAATCCAACAATGAACCATTAGGTACAGGCACATTTAAAGCCGAGCCTTCTATCCTTCCCTTAAATTCGGGCATGATTTTCTGAATCCATTCGGGCGAAGGTGTTTCATTAGGAATAATATTTTCGGCAGCCGACCGGCTACGTCGAAAATCCGTGCCTACTTTATCGCGTAAGGGTTGATCAGAAGTGTATGAATGAACTGTTGTGAGCATGGCATATTCAACCTCAAATTCCTTATTGAAGATTTTAAGCAGGATCGCAGCAGCATTGGTGGTTGCAGAACCGGCTGAAATTAATTTATCGGTATTTTGAATGGTGTTTTCATTTACGCCGACTACAACAACGCGATCAATTTCATTTGTTGGCAAATTTGATAAGATTACTCGGTTGGCCCCAGCCCGATGATGCATTTCCATATCTTCGCGCGATTTATACTTGCCTGTCCCGTCAACGACTACATCCACATTAAAAATATCCCATGGAATATCTCCCGGCTCGCCTCCCATTACAATTCTAGCCCTTCCGTTCTTGGAAACAAGGAAATTTCCATCCAACTTCACATCGATCCCGCCTTTGGTTTCGGCTACCAATAAATAATGTAGTATCTCGGGACGACCAATATCAGCAATCGCGACAATTTCAATGTCATTCCGGTTAAGACATAATCGATAGATATGCCTTGGAATTTCCCCGAATCCCATTAACCCAACTCGTATTTTAGTCATATAAATCCTCTTTTAAGTTTCTTTTAAATAACAAAACATCCTGAAACATTAATTGATAATAATTTAGATGGGTGAACTATTTTCAGAATGCGGATTAAAGTTACAACAAATCTGATTGAGAATATTAATTTTAGTCTTATTTTTGCATTTGATGAAAAACACCAGAAACTTCTGTATCATAGCTCATATCGATCATGGCAAAAGTACGATTGCTGATCGTTTACTTCAATTTACCGGAACAATTTCCGAAAGGGATCAACAAGCTCAGGTGTTGGACGACATGGACCTTGAACGTGAAAGAGGCATAACAATTAAAAGTCATGCCATAAAAATGGCATATAAATCAGCGGATGCAGTTTATAACCTCAACCTGATCGACACTCCCGGACACGTTGATTTTTCATATGAAGTATCACGCTCAATCGCTGCCTGTGAAGGTGCATTACTCATTGTTGATGCAACACAAGGAATTCAGGCGCAAACCATCTCAAATTTATATTTGGCTTTAGAACACGATTTGGAAATCATTCCGGTTCTGAATAAAATGGATTTAGACAATGCCATGCCTGAAGAGGTAAAAGATCAAATTGTGGACCTGATTGGCTGTGCGCGTGAAAGTATTATTGAAGCGAGTGGTAAAACAGGATTTGGAATTGATACAGTTCTAGAACGAATCATCACCGATGTACCTCCTCCAAAAGGAGATCCGGATGCGCCGTTACAGGCACTTATCTTCGATTCAGTTTTTAATAATTTCAGGGGAATTATTGCTTATTTCAAAATCATAAATGGCACCTTAAAAAAAGGAGATTTCGTAAAATTTGTTAATACAGGCAAGGAATACCACGCAGATGAAATTGGCGCATTGGTTATGGAACGCCAACCATATAATGTACTCTATGCCGGGGATGTTGGTTATATTATTTCAGGCATAAAAGCCTCCAAAGAAGTAAAAGTTGGTGATACAATTACTCATGTTGAACGTCCTTGTGCGAAAGCAATTGAAGGTTTTGAAGATGTTAAGCCCATGGTTTTTGCAGGCATCTATCCCGTTGACGCCGACGAATATGAGGAATTAAGGGCAGCCATGGAAAAACTTCAGTTGAACGATGCCTCTCTAACCTATGAGCCGGAGTCTTCGGTAGCCCTGGGATTTGGATTCAGGTGCGGATTTTTGGGATTATTGCACATGGAGATTATTCAGGAAAGACTGGACCGTGAATTCGACATGAATGTGATCACCACTGTTCCTAACGTTTCGTATAAAGTTGTCACCAATAAAAAAGAAATTATTGAGGTCCATAATCCGTCGGGACTTCCCGATCAAAAATACATCGACCATATCGAAGAGCCTTATATTACCGCTTCAATTATCTCAAAATCGACCTATGTTGGAGCTGTAATGAATTTGTGTATTGATAAGCGCGGGACCTTAAAAAACCAGGTTTATCTGACGAGCGACCGTGTTGAAGTTACTTTTGATATGCCCTTGGGCGAAATCGTATTCGATTTTTACGACAAGCTGAAAAGCATTTCAAAGGGTTATGCTTCTTTCGATTATTACCAATCGAGCTATAAACCTGCCAATTTGGTAAAACTCGATATCCTTTTAAATGGGGAGTCGGTTGATGCCTTGTCCACTTTAATTCATCGCGATAATGCTTATGATTTTGGCAAACGAATGTGCAGCAAATTAAAAGAATTAATTCCCCGTCAACAATTTGACATTGCCATTCAGGCAGCCATTGGCGTAAAAATCATATCGCGCGAAACCATTAAAGCTGTAAGAAAAGATGTAACCGCCAAATGTTATGGAGGTGATATTACCCGTAAACGCAAACTTTTAGAAAAACAGAAAAAAGGGAAAAAACGGATGCGTCAGGTTGGAAATGTTGAAGTCCCGCAGCAAGCGTTTCTGGCTGTACTGAAGCTTGATTAGAATGCACTAAATGATTTTATTATTCAAAAAATTCTCCTTTATTTTGAAATTAAGAAGAAACCACATCGGCACATCAACTCATTAGCCAATTAACTTCATTTTCTTAGTTTTGCATATAACTGTAACAAATAGGATAGCATCTTCGTCCTATCATTGAGAAATACAAAACCAATTGAATGACGGTATCTGAGTACAATACTTGTGTAGACAAACATTCGGATGGTGTTTATCGTTTTATTCTTAAAAACATGAAGGATAGCGATAAAGCAAAGGATATTGTGCAGGAATCGTTTGTACGCTTATGGGACAGGGTTTCGGAAGTAAAATATGAAAAAGCGAAATCATACTTATTTACCATCGCTTATCATTGTTTTATTGATACAATTCGTAAAGATAAACGTATCGTATCGATGGAGGCTATAACTGTTAATGATCATTCGGAAATGAATGCTTTTTCCGACCATAAAGAAATCATCAATGAAGCCGTGGAAAAGCTTCCTGAAATTCAGAAATCTGTTATTCTGTTAAGGGATTATGAAGGTTACTCCTATAAAGAAATAGGTGAAATAACCGAATTAAGTGAAGCTCAGGTTAAGGTATATATTTATCGGGCACGATTATTTTTAAAGAATTATCTGGTAAGTTTGGATGTTGTAATTTAAAATTAAGATGAAGATCGACCGCAACAATTACGAACAATATTTTATCGACCATTTCGACGGCCGCCTGGATGCTTCATTATTGAAAGAACTTAAGGGATTCTTACTTAACAATCCGGATCTGAACGAAGAATTTGCAAGTTTTGAAATGATCAACATTAATGTTGGAGATCAATTTAATTATGCTGACAAAGCATCATTGAAGAAACCAATTATTCATTCAACAAATCATATTAATTCTCAAAATTACGACGATTACTTTATTGCCGCCATTGAGGGCGATTTAACAGCAGATGAAATAGCAGAAGTAGCATCTTTTATCAATCTAAATCCATCTCTTGAAACTGAGTTCAAGCTTTATCATAATGCACGTGTAAGCTCTGATCAATCCATCGTTTTTGCAAATAAGTCCGGCTTAAAAAAATATCCATTCTTCTCTATAAAAACGTGGTATAAACCCATCGGAATTGCAGCAAGCATTATTTTATTGTTTGGGATCTTCAATATATTAAGGCCCAAACAAGTGGAATCACCTTTTTTTGAAAGGGCTGAAGTTCCTTCCTTAATGAAAAGAAATGGAATTGAATCAATCCAACAAAATTATCAGTATCCTTCCATCACAAAAAAGGAAACCCAACTAGCAGTTACTTATTTTGAAGAAGTAATCCCGACAGAAAGTTTGTCAAAAATTCCTGCATCCAATATTCCCATAACAACTTATATTGCGTCACTTGCCAATCCCATAAAACCTTCCGAGAAATTATCTTTTAAATACGAATATGACTATTTAATAAAAGAGATGATGATTAAAGAAGAACTCTTATTGGCATCATTTGGAGAAAGCAACCCAAGCGCAGCAGAAAAAGTAAGAAAATCTATTTGGGCCACAAGGTTTGGGAAAAAGCATCGAAAAAATGACCGATCAGAAGATATAGGGGATGAAACCAAAAAATCAAGAATAAATTTATGGACGGTAGCAAGTATCGGAATTGAGAGTTTCAATGAAATGACAGGATCGAACGTAAATATCGAACGAAAGCTCAATAAAGAAGGTGAAAAGAACAAATACATCCTTGTAAATGCGAACGCGAACATTACAACTACCGATAATCAAAATCATTAATTTGTTTCCTGTAACAAATCAGAGCATGGTTCCGTCCTACTGAAAAAGTTTAATAATTAATCTACAATACGATGAAAACGCAAAATATTTTAAAAATCACCTTCAGCATATTAATGATAGCTGGTTTGATATTCCCTGCCACTGCACAGGAACCAAGAAATGGCGAAACGGTGAAGGAAAACAGAATAACAGAATCCTTTAACAAAATTGAGGTAGAAAATAACTTTAATGTTTTTCTTGAACAAGGAGAAGAATCAAAAGTAATTATTGAAACAAGCCGTGAGTTTCAAAATGCTGTTCAAGCCAATGTCGTAAATGGTATTTTGACTTTGAGCACAAGTTCGACACAAAAAGTGAATATATTAAATGCCTATATTACCACTCCTAAAATTCAGGAAATTACATTAAACGGCAATGCAAGCCTGAAATCAAAAGGCATCATTGAACAATATAAATTGGTATTGATAACTTATGGAACAGCAATGATTTCAATGGATATCGAAGTTGAAGACTTAACTACTGAATTACACGGGGCCTCCGAAATTATTTTAAATGGAAAAGCTGTTAACCATGAGGCATTATTACAAGGTGCCTCAATATTAATTACTAGTAAACTGCTAAATGACAATACTACTATTGAAACAAATGGAAGTTCGAAAGCATATGTGAATACTGCGAATAAACTCGACATCACTTCTAATGCGAGCAGTAAAGTCGAGTACGAAAATATACCCAAAAACGTAAACCGCCAAAATACGGAACGGGTTTATAAAGAATACTCCCTGGATATCGATAATCGTGATAACGCAAGAATCAACTTAGGTAATCTGGACATGCGTTTTAACGATTCCCGCGATTCAACTTATGTAAGGTTGGGACGTCATTCGTTTGTTGTAGATGAATATGGGAATGCCCGCTATCGCAGAATGTACAGAGATCGTTTCAACAGTAATTGGGCAGGGCTTCTTTTAGGAATCAACGGATATGTTACTCCTGATCATGATTTGAATTTCCCACAGGAATATGACTATTTAGATTTGAATCTTGCAAAATCAATTCGATTTGATATTAATATTTTTGAACAAAACGTTCGATTTACCAGAGACAATCATCTTGGAATGGCCACCGGATTAGGATTTGAAATCCGAAGTTATCAGTTTGAGAAAAATGTAACCCTAATTGCAGAAGAACCTCAAATTGCAGGATTTTACAATGAAGGAGTTTATGTAAGCAAAAGTAAATTAGCAGTCACTTATGTAAATCTCCCAATTATTTTAGAATATCAGACAAACGGTTATAGCAATAGAAATAGTTTTCACGTTTCAGCAGGGATGGTTTTTGGTTTAAGAATAGGATCACATACCAAAATAAAATTTGAAGAAAAGAACAAAGAGTATTCCTTGATTGATCCGGTAAGTGGAGAGGTTTACGATGAAAGAACTTCACCTAACCGATCACGTGTTAAGGAATTTGGAGCGTTTCATTTAAATCCATTTAAAGTTGATGCCATGTTTACCATAGGTTGGGGTTGGGTAAATCTTTATGCAACTTATTCGCTCACTACCTTATTTAAAGAAGGACAGGGTCCTGAACTTTACCCAGTTTCAATTGGTATTTCTCTGCTAAAGTGGTAAAGTTTGATAATGATCATTGGAAAGCTTCTCTTCACGGGAAGCTTTTTTATTTTTATCCCTTCAGTTCCCGATATTCAATAATCACGGGTATGAAACCCTAAAGTCCCAAGAATTCGGGAGAAACTAATTCCGCAGCTGAGCTGCGGGGTATCAATTGGGTTGGTATTTAATTTATTCGCCACAAGCCCTCCTGCGGCCGGCAGGTGGCGGAGTATTGGTCTCATTTATCCCGATACGCGGAGTTAATCCCGCTCAAGCGGGGCTATCGGGATTCGTTCAGCTTAGAATTTTTATTTCGCTAACACTTATAAAAATTTAGTTTCACGAATAAAATCATGGTATTTGAAATAAAGATTTTTCGTAATTTCGCGGTCACTTAAATTCTACAAATAACCTAAATATTGAAATATGTCAGGTCATAGTAAATGGTCAACAATCAAACGTAAAAAAGGTGCCATTGACGCAAAACGTTCGAAAGTTTTTTCGAAAATTATCAAAGAAATTACGGTTGCGGTAAAAGAAGGGGGTGAAGATCCTGACGGTAATCCAAGATTAAGATTGGCCATCTCCAACGCCAAAGGAGCAAGTATGCCAAAAGAAACCATGCAAAGGGCTATCAATAAAGGTTCAGATAAAAATGCCGCAAACTTTTTTGATCAGACTTTTGAAGGATATTTAGCACACGGTATTGCAGTAATCATTGAGTGTACCACCGATAATCAGCAGCGTACCGTAAGTAATATTCGTGCCATCTTCAATAAATTTAGCGGGAACCTCGGAACCAATGGATCCTTGAGTTTTATTTTTGACAGAAAAGGAATTTTCGTGATCCCCAAAGGTGATCTGAACCAGGATGATTTTGAAATGGAAATGATTGATGCAGGAGCAGAAGATATCGTATTGGAAGATGATTTTTTCACTGTTACCACTTCGTTGGAAGATTTTGGTGCCATGATGAAAAAACTGGAGGGTTTAAATATTGAACCTGAGAGTGCCGAACTTCAAAGAATTCCAAAAGAAACCATCACCTTAGAATTGGAAGATGCTCTTAAAATCATGAAGGTAATCGACATTTTTGAAGAAGATGATGATGTTAAAAGTGTTTACCATACCCTTGAAATTACTGAGGAGTTGATGAACGCTATGTAATTAACGTGAGCTCGATATAGGAACGCAGTATAATACAGACTTCCTATGCCTTAAGCGTTTTAATAAATTAAGATATAAGACGTTAGATTTTAGACAAAAAGAAGGTTTCCCATAATCTAACCTCTTATTAGCTCAAGAGGCTATATTTCAGACATACTGAACCAGTTTCATGATAAATGCTTAGGTCGAACTGAGGTTAATCAACGTTGATCATTGAAATAAAACAAGAGGCGCAATTTTAAAAAAATTGCGCCTCTTGTTTTATTTCACCAAAGTTTTATATCCATCTTCATCTTTAATTCTCCAACCTTCATTCAGTTTCAAATTCCAACCATTCCCTTCAATAAAATTATTATTAATTTTAAATTTTGTAGCAGAAACGGTTATGGTTTTCCAGTCATCGCTCAACAATGCATCCTCACTTACATCCAAAATACCCCATTCATCGGTAACGCGAATGGTGTGATAAACAGTTCCATAATTTTTAAGCGGCAGCAAATCCCTGGGATCAAATTGAATCCCCATTTCCTTCAGCTCAATTTTAAGAACCAGATTATTTATTAATTTTTCTTTTAATGACTGTATTCTTACTAATCTGTTTTCTTCTCTTCTGCTCTCAAAATCCAAAACCGTTTCATAATCGTATAAACCTGCTAATTGTTCAATACTCTTTTGATTGATATCTTCTAATTCAATTTTATAACAATCCTTTAGCAATTCACCAAAATCTGAATCAGGGATTAATTTCTTCCTCCACGCATCTGATACTTCATCTAATAAATATCCATACAAAGGCCCAGAAACATAAGCAAATGATCTTACATAAGAATTTACTTCCTTTCGGTTTTGGGTAATAGTTTTAAAATAATTTAATTGCTCTTCCGCTTTTAAGTGACTTAATTTAAACCCTGTATATTCGGCCAACCCTTCATTCATTTCCAACTTGCACTCATTTTCTTTTGATCCGGGAAATAGTTTTTGCCGGTAGTTTCTAAAACTTAGGGCATCATTTATTGCCCGCTTTCTAGTCTTCCCTTTTGAGAAAACAGCCAATTCCAATGCATTCCATTCCATTTTCATGAAAATCCGTGCCTGCATTTCGTCCAAGTGCCCATTTTTATCCCACTGAATTTTCAATCCTATTTTATCTTGAATACAGTGATAAAGTTCATGCATCATCAAGCTGGTTCTTCGTAGTTTGTCTTCTGAAAGCGAATTCCACATAATCATCATCCAAAGTTTTCCAGCCCAACGGGTAGCTGTATTAGCAATCCCATCTTCAGGTTTTAAATATCCAATGAAAACATTTCCTTTATGCTCCAGTAATCCCAATGAGTCGGCTTCATTCGTCACTACAAATCGGGTTTTCGGATCAACTAACATCATGGAGCCATATAATTTAACCCCCCATAATTTTCCACTGTCCTTATCAGAAAGCCCTTTAGTTTCCATAAAATACTGATATGCCTTTTCTAAATCGATCGGGTATTCCTGTGATACTAACTGGTTAATTCCAATAACATTAAGTAGCATGATAATCGACCATAATTTTCTCATAGTTTGGGGTTTAAGATTATTCACCAAAAATATATTGAAAATTATCACGAAGAGTTAATGGAGTGTTAATGAAGAGTTAAGCTTGAGCCTACATTTAAAATTAGTTTATTTTTGTATTCATGCAGAAAAACCGGGTTCGAAATTCTCTAATTCTTTTAATTGTTTCCATCATTGTTTTTGGAGCCATTGCCTTTTATTTGCTTTACAACACCTATAAACTTGAGTACAATAAATTTAAATTCACATCAAATCCAATCGTTTCCTCCGAATTTTTTAAGCTGGCTATGAATAATGTGAGCATGGATGAGTCCACGAGTGAATTCGACTCCGTTCTTAATGCTCCCTTCCAATCAGATACAGGCCACAATATCCTGTCCACAACATTAAAAAATGCGTTTTCATCTATAAGTCAAATCGATACACTGATTGGATCAGCTTTGTTGGAGAGAGGGATAAATACGAAAATTGATTTTGCAATAAGTATTTTGAACCTTGATATAAATAGCCATATAAAAGGGGAATATGTGCAGGAAAACAATAAACATATTCCCGATGAAATTCTTTTATTCGGGAACAAAGAAAGGCTCAAGGATAATCCCAACTTCTATTTCCACGGTTCAAGAATCAAATTATTAGATTATTACGAACTCAGGCTTTATATTGATTATCCCGACTTATGGAAATATCTCATTTTCAAAATGAAATGGCTGATCATTGGAATCACCTGTGTTACTTTGATCATTTCCGGTTTTTTTATTTATACCACCCTAACTATAATCAAACAAAAAAAACTTGCCGATATTAAAAATGATTTCATCAACAACATCACCCACGAGTTGAACACCCCAATTAGTACAATCAGAGTAGCAGGCCAAAATCTTTTAAAAGAAGAAATCAAACAAAACCCCGATCTGGTAAATGATTTAGCCTTAACAATCATCAGGCAAAACAAGAGGCTTCAAAAAACAGTTTCAAAAGTTATGGAAGCCTCACTAAATGACACAGAATTAATAAATCTAAATCTGGAAGTATCCTCTTTGCATAAATTATTGACCGAAATTACCACTGACTTTTTAACTACCCACAAAGATAACGATGTTCAAATTAATCATCATTTTAATGCCCAAAATGATTTAATTAAACTTGATGTTTTTTATTTTACCTCTGCAATTTTCAACCTTTTGGATAATGCAACTAAATATAATGAACCACCTGTAAAAATTCAAATCTCAACCAAAAACACAGTTGAAAAACTGATCTTAAAGATTCAGGATAACGGAATTGGAATTCCGGCCAAAGACCAGACTCTGATCTTTGATAAGTTTTACAGGGTTGCACATGGTAATATCCATGGAGTAAAAGGCTTGGGATTAGGTTTATATATCGTAAAACAGATTGTAAAAGCACATCATGCTCAAATAAAATTAATCAGTAAAACTGATGAAGGAAGTACTTTTATCATAGAAATACCTTACTCATGACCATAATGAATAAAAGAAAAGTTTTATTGGTAGAAGACGATCGTGATTTGGGAAATGTATTGAAGCAATATTTAGAGCTTGAAGGGTTTATTGTCAGGCTTTGTGACGAAGGAAAAAAAGGACTTGAATATTTTGGCAGAGAGGCTTTTGATATATGCATTCTGGATGTCATGATGCCAGAAATGGATGGGTTTACCTTATCAAAGGAAATTAAAAAGATCAACAACGCTGTCCCATTTATTTTTCTGACGGCAAAATTAATGAAAGAAGATCGTCTGATCGGTCTTAAGTTAGGGGCAGATGATTATATTACCAAGCCATTTGAAGCAGATGAACTTGTTTTAAGAATCAGAAATATTTTAAAAAGATCAGGGCAGACAATACCATCTTCAATTTTTGAAATTGAAGGCTATACGCTTGATTTTGATAATTTGAACCTAAAACACGAACTTGGAGATCAAATATTGACCCTTAAAGAAGCCGAGCTTTTACGCTACCTCATTCAACATAAAAATCAACTGGTAAAAATCCACACGATATTAGAAAAATTATGGGGAGAAGATGATTATTTTCTGGGACGTAGCATGAACGTTTTCATCAGCCGGCTCAGGAAGTATCTTCACCACTCTCCACTTATTTCCATCGAAAATATCCGATCGGTAGGTTATATTTTAAAGGATCATTAAAAAATAAAGCTGCTCTTATAAAGAAGCCACGATAACATAAGTATCCCTGGCAATCACCAACTCTTCATCCGTTGGGATCACCACAGCTTTTACTTTTGAGTTTAACGCTGAAATTTCCATTTCCACTCCTCTTTTTCCATGATTTAGTACGGTGTCAAACTCTAAACCCAGAAATTCAAAGTCTTTACATATTTCTGCTCTGGTTTCGGTTCCATTTTCACCAATACCCCCTGTAAAAACAATGATATCAACGCCAGCCATTGCAGCAGCATAAGCTCCAATATATTTTTTAACCCGATAATGATACATATCGAGTGCAAGTTCTGCTCTTTTATTTCCTTTGGCGTGAGCTTCTTCAACTTCTCTCATATCCGAAGAAACACCTGAAACACCAAGCACTCCACTTTTTTTATTTACCAAATCGCTTGCTTCGGCAATACCCAATTTTTCTTTATCCATGATGTAAAAAAGAGCACCAAGATCAAGATCACCAACCCGTGTGCCCATCATTAATCCTTCAATTGGGGTTAAACCCATCGAGGTATCGATCGATTTACCGTTCATAACAGCGGCAATAGAAGCTCCATTGCCCAAATGACAGGTTATGATCTTCTGCGTTTCATAATCTCTTCTCAAGAACTCACAGGCTCTTTTCGACACATAACGATGACTTGTTCCATGAAAACCGTAACGACGGATGCCATATTTAGTATATAATTCGTAAGGGATCGGATAAGTATAAGCTTTGGCCGGCATTGATTGATGAAAAGCAGTATCAAAAACACCCACTTGAGGTACAGAGGGAAGTAAAGCCTTCATCGCATAAATACCTGTTAAATTAGGCGGATTATGCAAAGGTGCTAAATCAATACATTCTTCCATCTTCTGAATAACCTCATCCGTTATTAAAACACTTGAATTAAATTTTTCGCCACCATGAACAACGCGATGCCCGATAGCTGTAATTTCATTTATGTTCTTCAAACTTCCATTATCTTTACTGGTCAATAGTTCTAATACCTTTTCGATTCCTGCTTGGTGATTAGCGATTTTAAGTTCAAGTTTAAGCTTACTTCCATCACTTTTTTCATACTTTACGATTGAATTTTCCAACCCAATTTTTTCAATGATCCCCTTTACCAGCAACTCTTCATTCTCAATATTAAATAATTGATATTTAATGGATGAACTCCCACAATTCAATACTAAAATTTTCATTCTTAAAAGTTTAAAAAAACATTCTGTTTAACATCTAACAATTGAGCCTATAATGAGTAAAATAAATCAATTCTCACTCATAAACCACTTCCCAAATTGAGAGGTGCAAAAGTACGTATAATTAGAACATCAAAATGCAATTTGTGTTGTTAAATTTCTGCCCGATTTATAAAATATAATGACTCTAAATAATTTCGACAGCGCTAAAAACATCCTTGTATCATCCTGTTTTACATATATTTACCGAACATTGAAATATGCCGATTTAAGGGAGAATTGAACAGGCTTAACAATAGGTTCTATTTAGAGTGAATATAGCTAAAATTTAAAAAAAATTATACTATATTTGGTTTTTTAAAAAAAGAAAGAAGCGAAATGCTAATTTTTTTTATGGGTATTGTTAATATTTTAACAATTGTATACTAATGAAACCCAATCTATTACATATATAATTATTACTTAATTAAACAAACTTGCATTATGACAAACAAAATTACATCCTTAAGTGAATATTTACAGGCATACAAGGAAAGTGTAGCGGACCCAGAAGGATTTTGGGCAAAAATTGCAGAAGATTACTATTGGCACAAAAAGTGGGACAAGGTTCTCGAGTGGGATTTTATTGGACCTAATGTTAAATGGTTCGTTAATGGGAAATTAAATATTACCGAAAACATTTTCGAAAGAAATCTATTTACAAGAAAAGATCAGGCTGCTATCATTTGGGAACCAAACGATCCGAAAGAAGATAAAGTTGTTTTAACATACAATGAACTTTTTGATAAAGTAAACCAATTTGCCAATGCATTAAAAGAACAGGGAGCTAAAAAAGGCGATCGTATCACTTTGTACCTTCCAATGATTCCTGAACTTGCCATTGCAATGCTGGCTTGCGCAAGAATTGGAGCTATTCATTCAATCGTATTCGCAGGATTTTCTGCAAATGCATTAGCCGATCGTATTATTGACGGGACCTCTAATATCGTTGTTACCTCTGATGGTGCATATCGCGGGGCAAAAAGTATTCCTCTAAAATCAATCGTCGATGAAGCATTAGAAAACTGTCCGACAGTTGAAAAGGTGATCGTTTACAAACGTACCGGCGATGAAATTACCATGAAAGCTGGTCGTGACATATGGTGGGATGATGCAATTGCAGGTATTTCATCAGATTGCAAAGCAGAAGTTATGGATTCCGAAGATACCCTTTTCATCCTATATACTTCCGGATCAACTGGTAAACCAAAAGGCGTGCAGCATACCATCGCCGGATATATGGCATGGGCCGAATATACTTTTAAAAATGTATTCCAATACAGCGATGGTGATGTTTGGTGGTGCACTGCCGATATTGGCTGGGTAACCGGTCACTCCTACATTGTTTATGGACCATTATTGACTGGTGCAACATCTATCATGTTCGAAGGTGTTCCAACATGGCCGGATGCAGGTCGTTTCTGGGAAGTTGTTGAAAAATATAAAGTAACACAATTCTATACTGCACCTACCGCAATTCGATCATTGGTTGCTCAAGGAAACGAATGGGTTACTAAACATGATCTCAGTTCGCTAAAAACACTTGGAACTGTTGGAGAACCTATTAACGAAGAAGCCTGGCGATGGTACCACGATGTTGTGGGTGGTGGAAAATGCCCAATAGTTGACACCTGGTGGCAAACCGAAACCGGTGGAATTATGATTACGCCGCTTTCAGGAATCACGCCTACAAAACCATCTTTTGCAACGCTGCCATTACCGGGGGTTCAGCCTATTTTGGTCGACCAGGAAGGAAATGAACTTAAAGGAAACAGTGTTGAAGGTAACCTTTGTATAAAATTCCCTTGGCCCGGAATGATCCGTTCTACTTATGGTGATCATGACAGATGCCG
Source organism: Bacteroidetes bacterium HGW-Bacteroidetes-17 (assembly GCA_002840985.1). Classification (GTDB taxonomy): domain Bacteria; phylum Bacteroidota; class Bacteroidia; order Bacteroidales. Next base: position 11,000 of record PHDM01000012.1, on the reverse strand, counting down.
TCAAACTTATTTCTCAACCTATAAAGGTTTATATTTTACCGGTGACGGAGCAAAACGCGACGAAGAAGGTTATTACAGAATTATGGGTCGTGTTGACGATGTTATCAACGTATCCGGTCACCGAATTGGTACGGCCGAGGTTGAAGATGCAATCAACCAACATCCAAAAGTTAATGAATCGGCAGTTGTTGGATATCCTCATGAAATTAAAGGATCAGGTATTTATGCTTATGTAACCTGCGAAGAATTAACAGACGCTGAATTGTTAACCATTGAAGCTGAAATCAGGGCAACAGTTACCAAATTTATTGGACCTATAGCAAAACCTGATGTAATTCAATTGGTTGCAGGATTACCAAAAACCAGATCAGGAAAAATCATGCGCAGGATTTTACGCAAAATTGGTGAAGGAGATGCTTCAAACCTTGGAGATACTTCTACCCTGCTTGACCCTGGTGTTGTCGAAGACATCATCAATGGAGCAAAAGTTGACGTAAAACGATAATGAAATTCTTTTCTAAATAAACAAAGGCATTTCGGAATTTTTCCGGAGTGCCTTGTTTTTTTATAGAGGGAAAATGTAGTTAGTAGTTAGTAGTTAGTAGTCAGTATTTGGCATGAAACCATCTAAATCATTTCAAGATATTCTGGTTTGGCAAAAATCTCATCAATTGGTTCTTGCAATTTATAAAGAATCAAATCTGTTTCCGAAAGAGGAACTTTTTAGTTTGACTTCTCAAATAAGAAGAGCAGTAATTTCAGTACCCGCAAATATTGCAGAGGGTTTTAAAAGACCAGGTTTAAAAGATAAGCTCAGGTTTTATAATATTGCCCAATCATCTTTAGAAGAAGTCAAATATTTTCTCATTCTGAGTAAGGATTTAGGTTTCATAGATTCTGACAATTCATTAATATTAGCTAATGAGGTTGGAAAAATGCTTGAGATTTATTCACAAAAAACAAAATCAAATAATGCTTCTTCTATCTACTAAATACTAACTACTTACTACAATAAAATTAAATATTAACCTAATTAAAATCTAAATAAAATGGAAAAAAAAGTAATGAACCGTTGGTTGGTCGTGGTCGGAGCAATCCTGATCCAATTAGCCTTAGGCGCCATCTATGCATGGTCAGTCTTTACACCTAAACTAACTGCCGCTGGCGGTGTTTATCAATTTTCAGCAGGTGAAGCTGCCTGGATTTTCTCTGCCGGATTGTTCACATTTGCCCTTGTTATGGTTTGGGCCGGTAGAAAACTAAATTCGATAGGACCACAAAAATTGGCCATCGCCGGTGGTTTGATTTTGGGTCTTGGATACATCCTGGCCGGATTTTTTGGAAATACATTCATAAACCAATTAATTTTTATAGGAATCATTGGCGGGGCAGGAATTGGATTGGCTTACGTCGTTCCAATTGCCGTAGGTGTAAAATGGTTCCCCGACAAAAAAGGAATGCTAACAGGTTTAGCCGTTGCCGGATTTGGTTTTGGAGCCACCATATGGGTAAAATGGGCCGGTTCATGGGGCGGTGGATTGCTTAACAATATGGAAATTGCAGGCTTAGATGGTTTAAGAAGCGTTTATTTACTTTATGGAATTATTTTCGCCGTAATGGTAGTTTTAGGTAGTTTAGTTATGATAGATCCTCCCAAAGGTTGGCTTCCTAAAGGATATACACCACCCCAAATATCAAGTACTAAAGCTACAGGACTAGTAGAATTTGATTCTGCCGAAATGCTGAGAACTCCACAATTTTATATGCTGTTCACTACCTTCGTATTTTCTGCACTTGCAGGATTAATGGTTATTTCGTGTATTCAATTATTTGGCATAGATGTGCTTACCTTCACCAAATTAGGATCCTTAGATATATCGAATCCTGACTTTTTAAGTACTAAACAATGGGCAATTGGAATTGCAGGCACTGCCATGGCAACTTATGCCATTTTGAATGGTTTGGGACGAATTGCCTGGGGCATAACATCCGATAAAATTGGAAGAAAAAATTCCATATTTCTTATGTGCCTAATTCAGGGAATTATTATGTTGCTCCTTTACAAAATGGGTGCATCCATTTGGGGATTATACATTGCAGCAGCCATTATTGGATTTAACTTCGGTGGCAACTTTGCTTTGTTCCCAGCAGCCACCGCTGACTTTTTTGGCAATAAAACTGTTGGACGAAATTATGGATTGGTATTTTTTGCCTATGGTATTGCCGGAATTGCAGGTCCACAAATTGCAGGATTCTTTAAAGATGCCGCTGCCGGTGCCACTACACCAGCCGCTTGGTTAACTCCTTTCATCATTGCCGGAGTTGCTTGTTTAGCAGGCGCATTTTTAATCATGTTCACTAAAGCACCAAAAAAAGCATAACCTATTAAAACCCAATCTTATCAATAATTATTGATAAACCTAACCTAATTTATTAAAAAACCCTGATCTGAATTCAGGGTTTTTTATATTTATCAACATTAATTAGAAAGGATATTTTTAGCTTAATATTCCAAAATTTAGATTTGGCATGAGAAAAATTTAAACATTAGTTTCGTACTTTTGTTAAACGTTTAACAACAATCACCTAATTGAGGAGCTATGAGCATACAAAGATTATACAATATATTCAAACCTAAAAGGATAGCCATTGTCGGTATTTCATCCGATCCCAGAAGTGTTGGCGGCACAACTTTAAGTAATTTGGTCAGTGGCGGCTTTGGTGGTGTCGTTTATCCGGTAAATCCGAAATATGAAGCCGTGATGGGAATCCCATGTTATCCGAACGTTAAGAGCTTACCCAAAATACCAGATATAGCTGTAATAACAACCGGTTCCAAAATGGTTGCCCAGCTCGTTGAAGAATGTGGGGAAGCAGGGATCAATGGTATCATTATCATGACTGCCGGATTTGAAGAGATAGGAGAAAAAGGGAAACTGCTACAGGACGAAATTAGAACCATTGTTAGTAAATATCCAGAAATGAGGGTGATCGGTCCGAACTGTATGGGCATTATTGTACCCGGGCTGAACATGAATTTGAGTTTTGCACGCAACATGCCCAAAAAAGGTCACGTAGCGTTTATTTCACAATCGGGAGCCTTGGGAGCCGCGTTACTTGATTGGGCACATACCGAAAATATTGGATTTTCATACTTCGTTTCCATTGGAAATGCCATGGATTTAAGTTTCGGTGAATTAATTGATTTCTTTGGTCAGGATGCAAACACCAAAACCATTGTTCTTTATGTAGAATCAATAAAGAACGTACGTAAATTTATGACTGCAGCCCGTGCATTTGCAAGGAAAAAGCCCATCATAGTATATAAAGCCGGAAGATACCCCGAATCGGCACAAGCAGCATTTTCTCACACCGGAGCTGCAGCAGCAGAAGATGCGGTTTATGATGCTGTTTTTCGCAGAGCAGGTATGGCGCGGGTTTATAACATTGGCAATATTTTCAATTTCACTGATTTAGTCGGAAGAAAACACATCCCAAAAGGAGCAAATTTAGCCATTGTTACCAATGCTGGAGGCCCAGGGGTAATGGCAACAGACAATTTAATTAGCAAAAGAGGATCCTTAGCACAATTATCTGACGAAACAATTCAAAAATTAAATGTTCTCTTACCCCCATTTTGGACACATGGGAATCCTGTTGATGTAATTGGAGATGCTGATGCGACCCGATTCTCTCAGGCTACACATATAGTGCTGGATGACCCCAATGTTGATGCAGTATTGGTAATCCTCACCCCACAAGGGATGACGCAACCTACCGAAACAGCCGAACAAATTGTAAAGATTGCCGAGCAGCATTCAAAACCGATCATGGCAGCATGGATGGGTGGAAAAAGCATAAAGGAAGGCATCGCCATTTTTAATAAAGCGGGTATCGCCACTTTTGAATCACCGGAACATGCCATTGAAGCGTTTATGACGATGGTAAGATACTCTCGCAATTTAAGTGCATTATTCGAAACACCTAAAGATATTCCCGTTCACTTCACTTATGATCGTAAAAAACTACGTGAAGAATTCAATCTTCAAATGCTTTCAAAAGGAAATATTTTAACTGAAAGTGATTCAAAGAATTTTCTGGAAACCTATGGAATAAAAACTGCAAGCCCTCTAATTGCTTTAAATGAAAGAGAAGCAATTTTAAATGCCGAAAAAATTGGATATCCAATTGCAATGAAAGTTTTATCAGTTGACATCGAACACAAAGAAAAAGCAGGTGGAGTAATTCTTAATATTGGAAGTGAAAAAGATGTGAAAATTTCGTTTCGCACAATTATGCGCAACATTGCTGATTATAATCCAGAAGCAATAATCGAAGGAGTGACAGTACAAGCCATGCAAAACTCGAAAGGTGGCATTGAAATGATACTGGGGCTAAAAAAAGATCAAGTTTTTGGAACTGTAATAAAAGTAGGAATGGGTGGCGTTGGTTCTGAATTATACAAAGACATCTCTTTGGGGTTTCCCCCCTTAAATGAACGATTGGCTCGCTTACACTTAGAAAATCTAATAATTTATCCCTTATTGAAAGGATATAAGGGTTCAAAACCTAAGGACATAGACAAACTCATTGAAACCATGATCAGGCTTTCATACATCGGTGCCGACTATCCGGAAATTGAAGAATTAACCATCAACCCGTTACTGGTTTCGGAGAATGATGTGATTGCATTAGATGCCCGGGTCGTTATTGATAAAAATTTAATTGATAAAACGATTCCCAAATATTCCCATCTTGTATTGCATCCTTATCCTGAAAAATATGTATCTTCCCACAAATTGAAAGATGGGACCCAAATTATACTTCGGCCAATCAAACCTGAAGATGAACCTCTGTGGTTAGAACTTTTAGACGGTTGTTCAAAAGAAGCTATTTATTCAAGATTCAGGTATAACTTCCACTACGATTCTCATGAAATCGCAACACAATTCTGCTTCATTGATTATGCCAGAGAAATTGCGATTGTTGTTGAAATTATGCATGAAGGGAAGCGACAGCTCATTGGCGTTGGACGTTTAATAGCCGATCCCGATCATGAATCGGCAGAATATGCAATTTTGATTACCGATAAATGGCAACGCAAAGAATTGGGTGTTATGCTAACCGAATATTGTCTTGAAATAGCTAAAAACTGGGGACTTAAACAGTTTTTGGCACAAACAACAAAAGATAATCAAGCCATGATTTCTGTATTCAGAAAAATGAAATTCAAGATAAAATTTAATGCTGATTCAACAGTTGACGTTTCAAGAGATTTAATTTAAAAGCACATTTCTAAAACTACCGGACAAAACAGGCACTAACCTTTGAACCTATTATGGCACTGACTAGAATATGCTTGAATTAGAAAAAATAAATGAAGCTGCCGAAATAATTCGAAAGGCCAAATATGCAGTTGCATTTACAGGAGCGGGAATTTCTGTAGAAAGCGGGATTCCACCTTTTAGAGGCGAAAATGGATTGTGGAACAAACACGATCCAATTTTTGTTGAAATAGAATATTTCCACAAAAAGCCAAAGCAGTCATGGGAGAAGATAAAAAGTGTATTCTACGATATGTTTAATGCGGCAGAGCCAAATATGGCACATATAATGCTCGCAAAAATGGAAAAGAGGGGCTTTTTGGAATCGATTATCACCCAAAACATCGATAATCTCCATCAAAAAGCAGGTTCAAAATATGTTTATGAAATTCATGGTACCAGCCGAACCCTTTCTTGCATAGAGTGTTCTACAGAATATGAATTGAATTTTGTGGATTTGAATTTCCTGCCGCCTACCTGTTATATTTGTAAGGGGATTCTTAAACCTGATATTGTATTCTTTAATGAAAAAATTCCGGCCTTTGCGCTAAAACGGTCCAAAGAAGAATCCTTAAAAGCTGATGTACTTATCATCATAGGCACCAACGCTGAAGTATTACCCGCTGCCGACATCCCTGTAAAAGCTAAGGAAAATGGGGCACTCATTATTGAAATCAATATCCAGGAATCACATTTTACCCATACGATTACTGATATTTTTTTAAAGGGCAAAGCTTCCGATATAATGTCAAAAATAGGTGAATTTCTTTATTTGGATTAATCAAGTTTCGAGCAAATACTTTTAAAAATCGAATCTATAGTTCCAATTCCATCAATTCTGTATAATTTTTTTTGTTTATCATAATATTCAAGTAACGGACAAGTTTGGCTTTTGTAAACAGTTAAACGGTTATTGATCGTTTCGGTATTATCATCTTTTCTTCCTTCAATTTCTGCTCTTTTAAGCAATCGATTTACAACTTCGTCATCCTCAACTTCAAGTGAAATAACATTGTTAATGCTTACTTGCATCTTAACCAATAATTGGTCAAGTGCTTTTGCCTGAACAATCGTTCTTGGAAAACCGTCAAAAATAAATCCTTTTGCATTCTTATTATTTTCCATTACGGCATGTAAAATTTCTATGAGCAATTCATCGGGAACCAATTCTCCGGTATTCATGATTGCTTGTGCCTTGATTCCAAGTACTGTTTGGTTTTTGACTTCGCTGCGAAGAATATCGCCTGTTGAGACATGCTTTAACATGTATTTTTCAGCTAATTTTATTGACTGAGTTCCTTTACCGGAACCAGGAGGTCCAAAAAGAATTAAATTAAACATATTAGGTAAGTTAGGATTAAAAAAATTTATGATGGTAACTTTATGTTGTTATCCAAAACAAATATAAGGATATCACATACATTGTTATCGTAAATTAATGATTAATTTTGAAGCTTAGAATTTTTATAAATAAACTAACTGAAGTTGATGAACTCCGATACTATTCAAAATCCATTTAGGTATTCTGAGCTGTTACAGAACATTTTAGTGCCACAACAAACTGATTCATCAACCATTATGTCAGATGGTCTTTTTTCAAAATCGGATAATACATCATTCATAGGGCGATTTATAACTGAGAGAGATAGTATTACTTATATCCCTACAGATTACTCCAAAAACATGGTAGCAGAGTGGATAACTTATCTTATTTTAGGAGGGTTTATTCTGATTGCCATCCTTAATTTCCTACATAGAAAAAAACTGGTACAATTTTTTAATGCCACGTTTTCAAGGAGCCAGGCAAATCTTGTCATAAGAGAAGGAAACCCTTTTCGCAAACAAATTACTTTGATTTTAACATTGATTTACTTAATTGCAGTACCCCTGCTTTTTTACTCATTTATTGTATTTTATCTTGGATCAGATAATCTTATTGAGAACGGAATTATTTTTTATTTAGAATTAGCATTGCTATTTTTAGGTTTGTTCCTATATAAAGTACTATTTATACAATTTACGGCCAATATATTTCAAACCGAAAAGCCTTCCTATGAATTATTAGTTAACATCCTAATTTTCAATTTGATAATTGGCTTAATAATTTTGCCCATCATCACCTTATTTATTTTTACCCAACTAGATATATTATTATACATCTCTCTTGGCATCTATTTTATTGGACTTTTTTTACGCCAATTTCGACAGTTCATGGTAGGATTGTCGAGATCAATTTTTTCGGTTTTGCATTTATTTTTATATCTTTGCACGCTGGAATTAATACCTGTAGTAATTATCAGTAAAATAATACTGAATTATTACGAGTGATAAGGACAAAAAACTAAAACTAAAACGCTGGAAAATTGAAAATTAAGAATATTCTTGTTTCTCAACCCAAGCCACTTGATCTTGAGAAATCGCCTTACGGAGATTTAGCATTGAAATATAAGCTCAATATTGAATTTTATAAATTTATCAAAATTGAAGGGATCCCTGCCAAAGATTTCCGTAAAGATAGAGTTAACATCGCAGATCATTCGGCTGTTATTTTTACAAGCCGAAGTGCTGTTGATCATTTTTTCAGAATTGCGAAAGAGTTAAGAATAGAAGTTTCTGATACCATGAAATATTTCTGTATCTCAGAATCAACAGCCTTTTATCTTCAGAAATATGTTCAATACCGGAAACGTAAAATTTTTCATGGCAAGCAAAATTTTGCTGATTTGATAGATATTATTCGTAAACACAAAGGTGAGAAATTCCTTCTTCCCTGTTCAGATATCCACAAAGTCAGTATGTCAGAATTACTTGATAGCAATGAGATAGATTATACAAAAGCAGTTATTTACAAAACAGTTGCCAGTAATCTTTCAAAACTTGAGATTGAAAAATATGATATGTTGATATTCTTCAGTCCGTCTGGAATCGCATCACTATTCAAAAACTTCCCCAATTATCAACAGAATGGAGCAATAATTGCAGCTTTTGGCCCAACTACCTCAACCGCAATTATAAATGCAGGCTTAAGACTTGATTTAGCTGCACCAACAAAAGCATCTCCTTCTATGACCATGGCTATTGAGGAATACATTCTTAATGAGAGCAAAAAGAAAAAGTAAGGATTTACTTTAAATTTGTAACTTCGGATTTTTTACAAATTATATCTTTTTGAGACCGGAATAAATGCAAACCTTTAGGAAGAATGAGCGCTTGTGTCATAAAAAATCCATTGATGAATTATTTTTAAATGGCCAATCTTTTTTTGTTCATCCATTAAAAATTATTTGGATTTGTATTAAGGAAGATGTGGAAAGTCCAGCAAGAATATTTATAAGTGTTCCCAAACGTAATTTCAAAAAAGCAGTTCACCGAAACCAAATTAAACGTCTATTACGAGAAGTTTACAGAAAAAACAAATCTATTCTGTATCTATATTTAACTGAAAGGAAATTGCAAATTAATTTTGCACTGATTTACACAGGAAAAGTTAAACTTGGTTATCAGGAGTTAGATGGAAAAATAATACAAGTTCTTGATCGTTTAATAAAAGAGAATGAAAAGATTATTAGCTAATATATTTATTTTATTGATTAAGTTTTATCAGGGTGCTATTTCTCCATATTTGGCACCCTCATGCAGATATACACCCAGCTGCTCGGAATATGGAGTACAGGCAATTAAAAAACACGGCCCATTTAAAGGTGGCTGGCTAACTATAAAGCGATTTTCGTCATGTCACCCTTGGGGAGGGCATGGCTACGATCCGGTACCTTAATAAATAACAGATTATGACTACAAAATTTCTTAAAAAATACTATACGCTTTTTATAGCAATTTTACTTATTTCATTTAGCTTACACCTAAATGCCCAGAATCAAAATAACTTCAAAATCGCGAAGAGTTTGGATATTTATTCCAACCTGATTAAAGAGCTGAACATCAACTATGTTGATGAAATATTCCCAGAAAAACTTATGAAGGCCGGAATCGATGCCATGCTTCAGGAACTTGATCCTTATACGGTTTTCATTCCTGAATCAGAAATTGAAGAATATGAAATGATCACAACCGGAACCTATGGCGGCATTGGTGTGTTGATCCATCAACAAGATGGAAAAACCATCATTTCAGAAATTTACAAGGGATTCCCGGCACAAGTTTCAGGTTTACAAGTTGGTGATCAGGTTATAAAAATTGATGATATAAGTATTAAGGACAAGGCTTCCACAGAAGTTAGTAAAATGATAAAAGGGCCGGCCAAAACTTCTACAAAGATTACCGTAAAAAGATTTGGGGTAGATGAATTAATGGATTTTACATTTAACCGTGAAATCGTCAAAATCGAAAATGTTCCATATTACGGATTACTTGATAACAATATTGGATACATAAAACTGGTTGGATTTTCGCATAATGCTACCACGGAAGTAAAAAATGCATTATTGGACCTGAAAAGTAAAACCAAGCTGAAAGGATTGGTACTTGATCTTCGGGGAAATGGCGGTGGATTGATGAATGAAGCTATTGATATTGTTAATTTATTTGTCGACCAGAATAAGGAAGTGCTCAGTACTAAGGGAAAAATTGAAGAATCAAATATGACTTATAAAACACGGTTTTCGCCTATTGATAAGGAAATTCCACTTGCCGTATTAATTGATAACGGGTCGGCTTCTTCTTCAGAAATCGTGGCAGGTGCTTTGCAAGATCTTGATCGGGCCGTTATTGTCGGACAAAGATCGTATGGTAAAGGTTTGGTCCAAAATATAATTCCTTTAAGTTATAATACACAGGTAAAAGTTACCATTGCCAAATATTATATTCCAAGTGGCAGATGTATTCAGTCCATTGATTATTCATTAAAAAACGAAAATGATGAATTTGCTAAAATCCCCGATTCATTAATCTCAGAATATAAAACCCAATCGGGTAGAAAAGTATATGATGGCGGCGGAATTGATCCTGATATCAAGGTGGCACCCAGTACTTTCAGCCAGCTTACAGCCAATCTTTATGGGCGCTTTTTGATTTTTGATTACGCAACAAAATTCAAAAGTGAACATCCCTCTATAGCCAAGGCTAAAGATTTCAAAATAAGCGATGAAAACTATCAGGATTTTTTGGCCTTTTTAAAACAGGAAAAATTCAGTTACCAAACGCAGTACGAGCGAACCCTTGAAGTATTAAAAAAACAAGCCGAAAAGGAAAATTCATTTGAGGAAGTGAAAAATGAATTTGCTGCACTTGAAACTGCCATTAAAGAGAATAAGTCGACTGAATACATTAAGTATCAGGAAGAAATTAAAAGAATTTTGAAAATGGAAATTGTTTCAAGGTACTACTATATCGCGGGAGAAGTTGAGACATCTCTTGATAATGATTTGGATTTAGATAAAGCTTTGGAAGTTTTGATGAACCAAAACCAATATCAGGCCCTCTTATTACCAACATCAAACAAAATACTTGGGAAAAAATAATTTATTGAATGAATGTTCATTAAAAACCACATCACAAGTACAACATTGTATTTTATTTGCTTGATCCTTCTGGCAATAAGCCTGCCTTTGTCGAAGTATACAACGTCCCTGTTCCAATTTGTACTGCTTTTTATTTGGTTATTTTCAGGAATTAGCAAAGAAACCGGTCCAAGCAAAAAACCAACATCTTTCTTAATAA
>PHDM01000168.1 GCA_002840985.1 Bacteroidetes bacterium HGW-Bacteroidetes-17 | reverse complement strand
ACCATTTTATCGGTTTTGTATTTTTAATACTTGCAGTATATTTTATTTTTAAAAAATAACACACTAAATGATTTCATCTACTAAAGTACTGATTCATAACGGAAAACAATACATCCCTGATTTGCGGAACGCAAAGCTGAAAGCCCCATTTCGTGGCAGGCCTGAAATTAGTTTGGCCAAAGTTGATGAGCAGGCACTGGCTGATATTTGTCCTCTGGGGGCAATCACTTCAAATCCTGTGAGTATTGATTTGGGTAAATGTACTTTTTGTGGAGAATGTGCTTTTGCTTTTCCTGAAAAAATTAAATTCACCAGCGATTTTAAAACCTCTTCAAACAAAAGAGAAGATTTAATCATCAAAGAAGGTGAAACTTCTGAAATTAAAATTGATGAATCAACGATTCGTCCCGAAATCCGAAAAACATTCTCAAAATCCTTAAAATTGCGACAGGTTTCAGCAGGTGGTGATAATTCATGTGAATTCGAATTAGGTGCTTGTGGCAATGCAAATTTTGATATGGGAAGATTTGGAATCGAATTCACGGCCTCTCCCCGTCATGCTGACGGAATTGTTGTTACCGGCCCAATTAGCGAAAATATGGCTGATGCTTTACGGATTGCTTATGATGCAACTCCCGATCCTAAAATATTCGTTCTGTGTGGCGTTGATGCAATAAGTGGAGGTATCTTTGCCGATAGCAAAGCTTTGGATAGAAGTATTTTAAAAGAGGTAAAAGTAGATTTATATATTCCAGGAAACCCAACTCATCCTTTAACTTTTATTAATGGAATTCTTGATTTGACAAGAGGACGGAAATAATTTTATTTATAGAACTCATTTATTCGACACTCTAAATGCTGCTAAACTTGGATCAGAATGAACTTCTTGAATTGCTTGAAACCAAGTATAAGCAATACAATCGGCCCGAATTCATTGAAACGGATCCCATACAAATCCCACATCAGTTTACAAAAAAGCAAGATATTGAAATTGCGGGATTCTTTGCTGCCACACTAGCCTGGGGTCAACGAACCACCATACTTAAAAATGCAAATCAGTTAATGAGTTGGATGGACCATGCACCTCATGATTTTATTTTGAATTTTGAAGATTCTGACCTTCGTATTTTTGAAAATTTTAAGCATCGCACATTTAATGGGTTTGATTGCATCTATTTTATGAAAGCACTTCAACATTTATATCGAAATTATGAAAGCCTTGAAAATGCTTTTTTTCCTTCAACTTTAAACCATTATATTCCGGAAAATATTTCAAATTTCAAGAAACTGTTCTTTTCTCTTTCCCATCAGAATAGGACAGAAAAACACATTGCAGATCCGCTTAAAGGTTCAGCAGCAAAACGTATAAATATGTTTTTGAGATGGATGGTTCGGAAAGATGACCATGGGGTTGACTTTGGGATTTGGAAAGCCGTTCAGCCATCTGAATTATATTGCCCCCTGGATACCCATTCAGGAAATGTTGCTCGTAAGCTCGGGCTGCTTGATCGTCGGCAAGATGACTGGAAAGCAGTGGAAGAATTGACAGCACAACTTCGGAAATTCGATAAATATGATCCTGTTAAATATGATTATGCACTTTTTGGGCTTGGTGTTTTTGAAAAATATTGAAAATACTAGGTTGACTTCCTAATTCCTTCATCGACTTATCGTTACCTTTAACAGATATATTTTCCTGCAAATCTATATATAACAAACAATGAAAATCTGATTTTATATAGGATGAATGCTATCTGAAATTTCATTATGCATAGGATAAGATATAATAAAATACCCATCATATATACTTCATATTTTCACATCTAACACATCATCATATATATATTTTCAATATATTTACTATACCTTTTGAGGTACCTAAAAACTGATTAACCAATGTTAAACCGTAAAAAAGAAGGAATTATGAAAAAAAGCCTATTTTTATTTTTATTATTGGCCACAGTAGTAGGTGGCATAATCTTCCAGTCTTGTAAGGACAATGAAGCGATCATTGAACCACAATTATCAGATGAAGGTATTGTTGTGGAATCAATTTCATCAAACTCATTAAAATCTGTTGGTTGTATTGATCCCGGTAACCCGGTTTACTCTAAAGTAAATGCCCAGCAAACCATCAATTGGGGTTCAAAGAACAATCCATTCTCAAAAACGGTATCAATTGTCTTTTACAATACCGAAACGCATTTTATACTTGAAGTCATGAGTACCAATGGATGGGCTAATTTAGTTATTGATGGGATTTCATCCTGGACAGATTGTCCGGTAGCAGCTTATACCTGGGGTGTCTATCAAAAAGAATTACCAATTGATTGGGCAGCGGGTGACGCTTTCAATTTAACATTACAAGTCGTAGGACATGGTCCGCAAGCCAAATTTAATGTCAGTTACGAACTTATTGGCTTATGCGGCACTACTTTCGGCACAATGACTGATATTGAAGGAAAAACTTATGAAACAGTTGTTATCGGCGAACTTGAATGGATGCGTGAAAATCTGGGTACAATGACCTTTAATAATGGGGAAGCTATCCCAACTGGTTTTAGTGCAGAGGATTGGGTAAATTATACGGCAACAGGGCCTGCAGTTGAACTTTACTGGCAACTTGAATATGGTCCCTTGATCCCTGAGTTAAGAGAAGAACTACATCAGAAATATGGAGCACTCTACAACTTTAATGCAGTTGTGGATCCGAGGGGATTATGTCCGACCGGTTGGCGTGTTTCAACTGAGCAGGATTGGAATAATCTTATTTCATATGTCACAAACTTAAATAATTTTGAAGTCGGAAATCAGCTTAAATCATGTCGTCAGGAAAATTCACCACTTGGTGGTGAATGCGCAACTACTGAACATCCATATTGGGTTGATGTTGATCATGTCAATTATGGCATTGACGCTTATGGGTTTTCAGCTATTCCAGGCGGTTGGAGAAATGAGTTAGGTGGTTATGGAAATTTAGGTATTCAATCATCATATTGGACAAGCACACCTGCGCTTTATCAGGCATTACCTAGAGGCTATGCTTATGGAATGAACTCAGATATTTCGAATATTTTTAAATTTGATGAAATTATTGAGATAGCTCAAAGTGTGCGTTGTGTAAGAGATAAAAATTAAATTATGGCAAATTTTTAAAAAACAGGATGGCGTCTCTAAAGGGAAGCCATCCTGTTTTTTCCCAGAAAATTCTATAAATAATTCATCAACTCATTCAACATCAAATAGGCAAAGATGAGGAGTGATAAGGCCAGGATGATATTGGTTACAAAGGAGTTTTTAAATTGCTTCAACCAGCGAAAACGGTTATTCAGGTATAGTAAGGTCATAGCTAAAAATGGCATAAAAAAGGCGCCTGCAACGGCGTATAGAATTACTATCCAGACCGGCTTACCCATAAATAGCAAGATGATTGGAGGCAGAGCCAGATAGATTACATAATATTTGTAATATTTGCTCTGAGCCAATTGCGATTGTCCCAGAATACCACGCTTAAATTTTAATTGAACAAAATCGGCAAACAAATAAGGAATTCCATGCCACACCCCTATCATGGAAGAAAATACCGCACCCCAAAATCCTATCAGAAAAATCCATTTTCCGGTCCCTCCTGTTACTTCACCCATTTTATTGGCCAGTGCCAAAACCATCATATTTCCTTGCATCACATCGGGCTTGGTTCCAGCCGCGACTATCATGATGGCGAGTCCAAAAAACCCGGTTAACATGTAGGCAAATCCTAAATCCAAACGGCTCTGTGTTAAAAAAGAACTTCCCTGCCATTTTTTTTCGCTGATCCAATAACCATAACTTAATAAAGTTACGCTACCCCCTACTCCACCAATTACACCCAAAATAAATTTGAGTGATCCGGGAGGTATGGTCGGTATAAAAATGGACCTTAAAATGGCCAATATATCCGGTTTAATCAAGATTGCACTGGTAATTGTAATCACGAACATAAGTGCAATAAAAAACTTCATCAGTTTTTCGATCAGATGATATTTCCCTGCTAAAACCAAAACTGCTGCCAATATCGAATGGATTACTCCCCATTGTGCCACAGTCAAAAGCGGAATGACTGCATGTGCCGATAACCCACAGGCAGCCATGAGTGCGGCAGCTACTATGAACGACCAAACGATTAAATATACAAAGAAATACCAGCTAAAGAAGGTATTTAACTTTTCCATCCATGCCTGCATCAAACTGGTACCGTAAACCAGCTGCCATCTTGAAACACCTTCGTTCAATACATATTTTAATATAGCACCAACGATTGCCGCCCATAACAAAGCATAACCGTACTGAGCACCGGATACCGCAGCGGCAATTAAATCACCGGCCCCGACACCCGTTGCTGCCACTATGATTCCGGGGCCAAACATTTTAAAAATATTTTTAGATTTTAAATTCATCAGCAATTTTCTGCTTTTGCGCTTGTGTTAATTGATATAGGTATCCGACGATGGGACCATAACATTGCATAAATACTCAGAATTACGAAAATAATCGATAATCCAAATGTAGCATTAAAACCAAATAATTCATAAAAAAAGATCCCAAACAAGGGTGCAAATAAAGCCCGGATCCCAACCAACGATAAATGCAATGATTGGTAGGTGCCAGCCTCTTCTACACTGCAAAAATAGGACGAACCGATATTCCATAATAAAACCATTGAGGCAGCAAATACTCCATGGAAAATAACAAAACCTATTAATGAATAATACAGTCTGATACTCATAAAATCGGTATAAAAAGGTAAATATGAAGTTAATCCGAGAAAGAAAATATACAGACCTAAAGAAGCGTAGGTCAAAATTCCAAATATTCGCGGATCGGTTTTCCCCATGAGCTTACCAAAATATGGCAGAATGATAATGGCGATAATATTATAAGCATTCCGGTAAAATGCAACACTAAAATAATTGAGGTTCAATTCATCATAAAAATAGATAAAAAGAATGGGCATTGTAAACATGAAAGCGAATCCATACAACATAAATCCGATTTCAAAATGGCGGTATGCAACATTTTCCTTAAGTATGCAATACATATTTTTTCCCGACTGAATTACCGATTGAAAGATGGTTTTTCGAATTGTCAGAGGTTTTTCTTCGGGGAAATGCATTGTAGTTAACAGATAAACCGATCCAATTCCCAAAACCGCCATCACTGGGAAAACATAGATGAAAATATAATTATCTGCATCAAGCCATAAACCATAAACCAAGGTAACCAGAAGCATTACAATTTTGTTCAGAGAAGTTGAAATACTATATAAA
>PHDM01000011.1 GCA_002840985.1 Bacteroidetes bacterium HGW-Bacteroidetes-17 | reverse complement strand
AAATGATAAAGGATAGCGTAAAAATTCACGATAATTTTTCTTTGGAGGTAAAGTCGATTTATGAAAATACTTCAAAAAAAAAGAAAACCAACTATGATACAATTACTTATCTTTTTATTCCAAATGGTTTAAATATCAACAACCAAACCTATCCAAAGTCTAAATTTTACAATGATGTAAAGGTTTATATTCGGTATGATGCTTCTGAATATACACTGGATGATATTGTTAATTTAAAAACCGGGCCTTTAAAAAAACTCATCAAAATTGTAAAAAAGATTACTGAAAACAAGGGTTCTAAAGATTATAGTTTAGAGTTTGAATCGAGCATAAAAATGCTTGGGGCTATTTTAAACAATACCCTAAGAATGGAAATGGCTTCTTTAATGACAGAGCTCAATTCAGAAAACATCAATTTTGATTCGGCATATTTGGATAAACTCAAAAATATTTTGGATAGCTACAGAGCGCTTTTTCCTCAAATTGAGCACGCTAATTTGGAGGATAATTTAAAGAAAACAATTAGGTATGGCGATGAGTATTTGAGCAATATCACCAATTATTACCTTATAAAATTATTGGATTTTTATAAAACCACTCAGGTTGAAGCTAAAAATTTACTAGAAATAGTACAGTTCATCAGAGAAGAACAAATTCATAGAAAATTATATAATTATGATGCCACAAATGAAGATGATTATTATGATGAGACATTATTGCACAAGCGAAGCCAGTTAAAAAAATACATTGAAGGCGTTTTATTTTTAAATAGAGATGTAAGAAAAGAAGGCGCTTTTTTTGAACAATCTGTTTTTGCGATAGCGGCAGGTTTGGCAATGGTTATTTCTACCGGCATTGCCTTTTATTATCAGCAAGTTTACGGAAACTTTACCTTGCCTTTTTTTGTGGCATTGGTTGTGGGATATATGTTAAAAGACAGAATAAAATCATCATTTGGTTTGTTGTTTATAAGCAAGGCAAGTTCTTTTTTTTACGATTACAAAATAAAAATTAAAGATCCCGAAAATAATATCATAGGCGTTATTAAAGAAAATTTCACTTTTGTTCCCTTTAACAAATTAGGGCCGAAAGTTAAAATACACCGCGCAAAAAATAGATTTATTGATGCAGATTATGATTTATTTGGCGAACAAATTGTTCAATACAAAAAGAAGATTGTTATTTTTCCTAAAAAATTTGGAAAAGAAATTTCAGACGACCGTTTAAAAAGCATTGTTGATATTACGCGAATCAATTTTTATCGATTTATTGCCCAAATGGATGATCCTAAAAAAACATATTCAATACTTAAAAAGGGAAAAATTGTCAACAGAGTTGGCAATAAAACATATCACATCAATGTTATTCAAAAACTTTATTCAGAAAATGGCATTGAATTTAAACGCTATAGGGTAATTATGACCAGAAAAGGAATTAAAAGAATTGAAACCGTTGCACTTGATACTATAATCTAAAATCAACGAACACAAACAATTACCACCAAACCAACTTTTAAACCACATCAAATAGGTTTAGAGGCTGTTTAGAGTATGGTTTTGGGAATATTTGGGTTATTCAATAGAGTGGCTAAAATATCGAATTAACGCTATTTTATTATAGAAAGTTTTTTAGTTAAAACAGCATTTTTCCTGTCATTATTCTTTATTCATTTTAGCCTTTAATTTCTGAATTAAAATAACCGCAATAATGCCTCCAATAAAAGCAACTATTAAATTTAGGATAAGTAATTTAAAATTGATGTTCCCTGATTGTAATATAGATAAAGGATCAAAACCCAATCGTCCAAAAGCTTTAATAAAAAAGATACTTCCAAATACACCTGAAATTGTATTTCCAACAATGCCAAAAGAATATTTCTTAAAAACAATAGTCACTGTATTTGCTCCAATTATCCCTGTTAATATGCTTATTAGTGAAATTAAAGTTGCAGTCATAATTACTTAATCAATGTCCGTAATCCATTTCATCAATTTTTCCTTTTCGAAGTCTTTTTTGAACAATAAAATAAATTAAATGAAGAAGAGATTGTTAATAAGTTGAGGGTTGAGATTCTATGATTTTTTAGGCGTTTAAGGTTATAAATAAACAGATGCAATGGCATTTTTATAAGCGTAAACGATAACCTCGATCAAATTTTTTGAACCGGTTTTCACCATTAGGTTTGACCTGTGTTTCTCAACTGTGCGGTCAGATATTTTTAGTTTGCTGGAGATTTGTTTGATGGGCAATCCCATACAGGAGAGTTGTAATACCTCATTTTCCCGCTTTGTCAATGATTCGCATAAAACAAAGTCATTTAAGTTTATTGTTTTTTTTGAATTATACTGCTGATCATAACGTTGAATACATGACTTTAAATCGTCGATATCCACCGGTTTAAGGATATAATCAAAAGCGGCACTTTTAATGGCCTTTATTGCATATTGATTGTATCCTGTAATAAAAATGAATTTTGGTAAAAAATATTTCGATCTTAAATCCTCAACTATATCAAATCCTGTAATACGAGGCATTTCTATGTCCAGAAAAACAATATCCGGTTTTTTTTGAAGGATGACAGCAACAAACGACTCCGGATCGGTTGATTTAAAAACAACCTGAACAGTATCAATTTTTTGCAAAAGCATTTCAAGCCTGTTCACGGCTGCCAGTTCATCATCAATTATTGCACATTTTATGTATTCCATAATGTTAGCCTTCTATTGCTCTTACACAGATGACAAATATTATGCAAATTATATAAGAAGCACATTATCAGACACTAAGTAACAATGTAATTTATTATATGAAGGCTTTTCTGGAAAGGATTTCCCATGCTGGGAAATTTTTATTCAGGGTTTTGTGTTGGGTATGAAATTCTGATCAATGTCCCTTTAGGGTTTTTATCCTCATCAAACAGATCTGTAATCTGATAACTGATTTTAATTTTTACCAGTTCATAGAATAACTCAATCATTTCTTCTATAATCTCCAAACCTTTGCCTGTGCTGTTTATGTTCTGCTCTTTTGCTTTTTCGCGCCCAATACCGTTATCTTGAATTAAAATTACAGTATTTTTATTTTCAATTATGAAATTAATACTTAAGAATCCTGCTTTTTTTAGAGGTTTAATTCCATGTTTAATTGAGTTTTCAACAAAGGTGTGTAGCATCATTTTAGGAAAAATGATTTTGTCGGCATTATTTGGAATTGCTGTAATATTGTATTGAAAACGATCTTCCATTCTGAATTTTTCAATATCCAAATAATCCTGAATATATTCAAGTTCATTCTCAAGGGTCGAGTATGCACTACTTGAAGCAAATATGGTATTGCGCAGGAGTTTACTGTATTTGCCAAAAATATAATCCGATTTTTCTGAATCATTTTCCTGAAATGAATATCCTATAGAATTTAGTACATTAAGCGTGAAATGAGGATCAAGTTGATTCCTGATATTTTTTAGTTTAAGCTCGGCAATTTCCCTAGCACATTTGATCTTTTTTTGTTTATAGTTATTGAAAATCCGATGTAACAAGATCACGATGATAAGAATAATTATATAGAGAGGGAAGATGAGCAAATACCGATAAGAATATAATTTGTTCTTTAAGTAATTTATATAAATCTGCTGATCACCATAAATGATTGATAATTGCGGAAATATTTTATTGGTAAATTTTATTTCGATTTGTTTGGTATTGTCGTTGAATGGAAGCGAGAACATTGTCGGATGTGAGAAATCATTTCTGGTAATGATCATAAATTGGTTTTTATCCCCCATGAAAAGATATTCGGTTTCACCATCTTCATCAAGGTCCATTTCAAAATATTCATTAAATGCAACATCTTCCAATTTCTTATGTAAACTGATATTTAGTTTTTTGTCAATCTCGGCAATTTGACCTTTTTTGTTTAAAGAATAATAAAGGCTTTTTTCTGATTTTGAAATTTGATTATTGCTGACCAACTCCGTTCTGTATTTATTGATTCCCGGAATCATTAAAATTATAACCCCCAATAGAATGAGTGAAAGTGAAAATGGATGTAAAATAATTTTGTTTAACCGTTTCATCGTTCCCGAGGTTTTTTGTGTTAATCTTTATCAAGTAAATATAAGCAATAAGTGTAGAATTGTCAGAATTTATTATCCAATTGTTTTTAATCGTTAAGGAGCTTTTGTGTAGTATGATTCCTTTAAAACAGGATTAAAAAAGGACCATAGAAAGGCGGAAATTAGACCGGGGTAATAAATTACCCCGGTCCTTTATGTTCACAAAATTTAGTTGTTTTTGCTAGGGATCGACCCTGATGAACATAGTTTGAATGTCTGGCTGAGCTTGAGTTGGAGGAGTACCATGAGGTACAAAAACTACAGCTGCCCAACCACCTGGCAATGGAACATAACCGACTCCATATTGCGATGCTTGTGTTGCGATCGTATGAGCCAATGAGCTACCGCCAGTATAATTGTTTAATAATATCCAAAGTGCATCTTGAATGTCCTGAATGCTTGCAGT
This sequence comes from Bacteroidetes bacterium HGW-Bacteroidetes-17, assembly GCA_002840985.1. Lineage (GTDB taxonomy): Bacteria > Bacteroidota > Bacteroidia > Bacteroidales. The sequence goes on along the minus strand of PHDM01000011.1, from coordinate 38,426 downwards.
TGGATAATAGTGTAAGTTATTCATTAACCAGTTTACCATAGGCCATACTTGCGCATGACGAGCGAATACCGGTATAAGATTTGGATATAGTGAACTATAAACGTCCATATTATACTGACCACCTCCGATGGTTGTGTTTTTATCAGCACACCATGATGGCCATGTTCCATTATATAATTCATATTTGGTAGATGCACCACCTACATTGGTGATTTTTGCATCAACATATGCTCCTAAAGTGCTGTTTGGTAACCATGCAACTGCCTGATAAGTTGCTGTAGCAGGTAAGCTTATGTAAGGAGCCAGGATTAAATCGGCGTCAGTTGTGTTGCAGTTTCCTAAAACAAAGTCAACAACATTATCCTGTCCTGCAGAAATTCTTTCAGCATCATCAAATTCCCAGGTATAGAATTTTTTATAAGTGAAATTAACTCCATCTTGTACTAGGATGAATAATTCAAACCTGAAATGGTTTACTTCACCGTTATTGTCAACATATCTTACTTTTAAAGGCTGGCCCTCTCCAAACCATGAAGCATTGTTAAATGATTCGACAAACGTATTGTTATTATAAACATCAATTTTAAAAATTGCAGGCATATCTATTTGCACACCATTAATTTGGTTGGCATATAGTGATCCAGCATAATCCTCGGGATGTTTAGCACAAAGGTCACCAAAAAATACTTGCTCCCGAACTGAAACCTGGTCTATCATAAACCATCTAAAACCGAATCCTTCATATTCTGTTTCTTCAAAACATAATACTTCAATAGGGATTTCATTTTTTTCAAATGCTGCCACTTGAGTTGTAAATGGTAATGGATTTGAAATAAAATCAGCATATGCGGCACCTTGCTGTGGAGTTGCTTGTATAACGATGTCATCACCGGTATTACCTGGTGTGAAATTATCACTCATTAAAACAAATTCAAGAATTTCCCAAGTTCCCGGTTTTAGTTTAATGGATTGTGTGTAAGCGGTACCACCTAAATAGAATACTTCAGGATAGAAGTCCAGGATCGTTCCTGATGTGGTATGTTTAACCTTAACAAAAGCATATTGTGCATCAGGATTGTCGCAAGTAGCTTTAAGGTTATTTAAGGAAGCGGCTACGCTTTTGAAAACAACCTCATATTCGGTGTTAACGGCAGGGTTGTCTTCCCATTTTGAACAACTACTGAAGATGAGTGTAGTTCCGAGGATTAATAATAATAATTTTTTCATAGCAATAAGGTTTTGATTATTTGGTTGTTTTTTTTTTCAAACTTTACCGTGAATTTGCTTTTGACGGTTAAATAATATTTTAAATTCGGTGGTAAAATTATTCCACCGGCAAACCTTATACAATGAGTATTTTCCGAATACCTACTACGTGTTTTCCGACATATGAATGGCTGTAACCATTGCTATTATTAATGTTTCAGAGACTGATGATCAATCAATATTGGAACCAAATTGATAGTTAAGAGGTCAGTTTTTGGGAAAATAGTGGTCCGATGAAAAAAAAAGCCTTTTCATTTGATAAGGCTTTAATATTCATAAATGTTAGTAAAATCAGTATTTGTTATCAAGATTCATACGCAAATAAGAGAAATAAATATTGGATGAGGTGATAACCATTTATCGAAGATGAGTATCGCTAGTTGCCAAATCTTGGATTGACGACATTGTTATAAATTGAACCAAATGTATAACTGATTCCAAATTGAACAAAAAATGAATAACCAGTTTCAAGTTCCTTTCTTCGTAATAATATTTCATCTGATGTAGCACCTCCTTTGACTAATGATAATTGATCGTGTATTAATTCGTAGTATCCTCCTACATCAAATGTTAAGCCCTTTGCTACTCGCAAGTTTATAAACCCTTCTAGCATTAGATTGTTCATCTTCCAATCAAAAAAGTAATTCTTCCATCTCATACTCATTTCAACAGAGCCCCATTTTTGCACGACCTCATAGGCAGCACTTAGCTGATGTCCAAGCATACTTTCTTTAGTTTTATTATAAATGGTTGTGTCTGTGTATTGATAATGATAGGCCCCTATTGAATACAAAATCCTTAATTGTCGGCGAGTGGATTCTGAATAAGGAAATATATCATATTCAATACTTGGTAATAATTCTGACGCAATGTCCTCATTGCTATAGGATGAGGAACCTATTCTTGCTGTTCCTCCAAATGACCAATGATCATTTAAGCTTTTGACAACAAGTGTGCTAAAAGATTTAGACTTGTTCGTGCTTTTAATAATTTCATCATCAATTTCAAACTTATCACTACTATGACTGAAATTTAGATTATATCTCATCTTCCAATCACTTGTTACTCTACTGGTAGAAAAAGATCCGTACACATTACTTGAATTATAGGATTTTTGGCCAATTAAATATCCGTTAATTCTGGTTCTGAATACCCAACTATCCCATTTATCAATGGATACTTCATCCGATAGCGGCTGAGTGAAATTAATGTTGATATGCTTTGCTAATGGTGTCTTTACTACGAATCGCATTAACCCCATTTTTAATATATTCACTTGTCGCATTCTCAATATCTCTTCAGTATCATCTGGGGAACTGACTGTAGAAATTGTGTCATTCATCCCTGCATACTCATGTTGTCCAGTTAGAAAGTAGGTGGTTTCTCTTCCGCCTGAACCTGTAGCTTGTGAGCTTGATATGATATAAATACTTGCATCATTTATATCCCTGACATAATTGACAAAAGTTATTTCTTTACGTATATAATCACTGGCTTGCATAAATACATTTAAAGCATCTTTGCGTAGTGTATCAATTTCAGTATTATTATTTTGGGCGTAGATAATGCTAAATGAACACAAGAGGATGGTGATCAGGAATGATTTTTTCATAATTAAGTTTTAGGGTTTTCAAACTAGTTAATTTTAATCGATTTGTTTGTGATTTAATTAATTGGGGAGGGAATTTTATTTAAAGATACTGGATGTTATTTATTAATACTTTCTTAAGTATTAATAAATAAATGTAAAAGAGTAAAATAAAATGAGGGTGCTTAAAATTCATGTTGATCTTCGGTTCATATTTTGTTAAAGATTTGAATTTTACACTTAATTGTAAATAATAATTATTAGTTAAGCTACTAATTATATAATCTGGGTTTTTTAGACCTTGACTTTTAAGCTATTTCCATGCCACAATTTGTAGATTATTTATTATCAGAAAATTAATGAATCTATGAAAGTGAAGAATATAATAAACTGTACGCAATTTCATGGATATGTACGATTTTGGACATAAAAAAAATTTGATTTTCTCACGAAAATTTCTATTCTGAGTTATTACAGTATTGAAAATAAAACTTAGTATAAATCGCGTTTTAATTTAAAAGACAGAAATATAGCTTAATCAGAATAGACTATTAGAAATGGAATAAAAAAAGACTGCCTGAATAGACAGTCTTCCGTGATCAGCCCGGGATTCGAACCCGGGACCCTTTGATTAAAAGTCAAATGCTCTACCGACTGAGCTAGCTAATCATTTCGCTTTTTTCGAGGTGCAAAAGTATAAAATAATTTTTAAAAACAATACATTTATTTTAAATAATTATTGAAGTATTCCTTTTCCTTCCCTGATAACGGTGATCTCATCCTGCGTGCAATCCACAATGGTAGATGGCAAATTGTCACCATATCCACCATCAATTACGATGTCCACTAAATGCCCATACTTTTCATGGATCAATTCAGGATCGGTGGTGTATTCAATTATTTCATCTTCGTCATAAACTGAAGAAGACATAATAGGGTTCCCTAGTTTCTGAACGATTTCATGAATTATATTATTATCAGGAACCCTGATACCCACTGTTTTCTTTTTGCTTTGGAATAATTTAGGGACCTTATTGTTAGCCTCTAAGATGAATGTAAAAGGGCCGGGTAAATTTCGTTTCATCATTTTATAAACCTCATTGTTTATCGGATGGGTAAAGTCGGAGATGTGGCTTAAATTTGAGCAGATAAATGAGAAATTGGCTTTTTCTTTTTTAATTCCTTTGATCAATGCAATTTTTTCTACAGCCTTTGTTTTGTAAATATCACATCCAATTCCATACACTGTATCAGTTGGATATATAATTATTCCCCCATCAATTAAACAATCAAGTACTGTTTGAATATGGCGCGGGTTTGGATTATCAGGATGTATTTTGAGTAACATGGTTGAAAAATATTAATCGTACATAGTGACAAAAAAAGGGTAAGCTACTTACATCGCACCGCTACAACCGTCTACCCTTGCTTTCTTCCGAACCTGGGGGAGTTCAACAGGAGCTGGTCGTATAAGACTTACCCTGCTGCAAAATTACAAATATGTTAGACTCTTACAATGTTTTTTTTATGTTTTTAAGTTTTCTTATAATTTAGTATGTTTGCATATCATAACCCTATAAACTCAATTATCATGGAAGAAAATCAAAAATCATCATTTAAAGTTGCTTTAAATTATGCGCTCATTACAGCAGCTTTGCTTATCGTTCTCGATCTCATATTTTATGTGATGGATACCCCTTATGATAGTAAAATTAAATACGTTGCATATCTGATCTACATTGGAGGAATTATTTGGGGTCAGAAGGTTTATCGTGATGCTCATTCTGAAGGATTAATAAGCTATGGAAAGTCTTTTTCTGTGGGTTTTACAGTTGGTTTTTTCGCTGCATTAATTGCTACAATTTATGCATTTGCATTCATGAAGTTTTTTGATCCTACAATGATCACAAAAATATTGGAAACTTCGGAACAAACACTGATCGATAGAGGTGATATGACGGATGATCAAATTGAACAGGCATTGTCAATGACGGCCAAGTTTACAACACCATTTATGGTTTCAATTATGGCATTGATATTCAATACCATTGCTGTAACGATTATTTCCTTAGTAACTTCAATTTTTATAAAGAAAGAAGTAAACTAAACAAATTTAAATTGATGGATATTTCAATTGTCGTTCCTTTTTTAAATGAAGAGGAATCAATTCAGGATTTGAGTGATTGGATAGCTAAGGTTATGTTGGCGCATAACTTTAGCTATGAAATTGTATGGATAGATGATGGAAGCACCGATTCCTCATGGTCCATTGTTGAAAAACTTTGTGCCGAAAATGAACTGAATAAGGGGATTAAGTTTCGCAGGAATTATGGGAAATCCGCGGCTATGAATTCGGGTTTTGAAGTGGTTAGAGGCAATGTCGTAATCACAATGGATGCCGACCTCCAGGATAGCCCCGAAGAAATCCCGGCATTGTATGAAATGATCATGAAGGATGATTATGATCTGGTTTCCGGATGGAAGCAAAAACGCCACGATCCGATTTCGAAACGTTGGCCATCGAAAGTTTATAATTCCATCAATAGAAGAATTACCGGGATCAAACTTCACGATTTTAATTGTGGATTAAAAGCTTATAAAAAAGCAGTCGTAAAGAATATTGAAATTTATGGTGAAATGCACCGTTTTGTGCCGGTTATCGCGAAATGGGCAGGATTTTCGAAAATTACCGAAAAAGTGGTTGCCCATCAAAAAAGGCAATATGGCAAAACCAAATTCGGGTTCGAACGATACAGAAGGGGTTTTTTGGATTTGATTTCAATCAGTTTTGTGTCAAGGTTTGGTAAACGTCCCATGCATTTGTTTGGATCATTAGGTGCGCTCCTTTTTATAATTGGATTCGGAATTGCTCTTTATTTGGCATACACAAAGATCTTTATGCAGGGATATTTGATGACAGACCGGCCTATTTTTTACTTCGGCATTCTGGCGATGATTTTAGGGACACAATTGTTTATGACCGGGTTTTTGGCCGAAATGATTTCCCGGAACTCTTCTGAACGAAATAAATATCAGATTGAAAAAAAACTTGGAGTCGACTAAATCAAGCGCATGACTAAGCAAAAAAGTGTGATCATTATTGGTTCTGCTTATCCTTTAAGGGGAGGTGGAATCGCTACTTTTAACGAACGGCTTGCGAAAGAATTTGTTGATCTTGGTTTCGATGTTCAAATCGAGACATTTAAATTACAATACCCTTCCATTCTTTTCCCCGGTAAGACGCAATATTCTGATGAAGCACCCCCCGAAAACCTGAAAATCAATGTCAGCATTAACTCCATAAATCCGTTTAACTGGATTAAAGTTGGAAGGAAAATAAGGAAATTAAAGCCTGATTTAGTGGTCATGCGATTCTGGATTCCATTTATGGCACCATGCCTTGGAACAATCGCCCGGATCATCAGGAAAAACAATTTTACCAAGGTTGTAGCTATTGTGGATAATATTGTTCCGCACGAAAAGCATTTTGGTGATCGGTTGTTGGCAAATTATTTTGTAAAAAATGTAGATGCTTTCGTAACAATGTCAAAATCTGTTTTGGCAGAATTGGAAACTTTTGATCAGGCAAAACCAAAAAAATACACACTTCATCCTTTGTACGATAATTTCGGAGATCCGATTCCGAAGAAAGAAGCACTTGCCAGGCTTGAACTGTCGGAAGATTTTAAGTACATTTTATTTTTTGGCTTCATCCGTCAATACAAAGGTTTGGATTTGGTACTAATGGCGATGGCTGAAGATTGGGTTAGGGCACAAAACATTAAATTGATAGTTGCAGGTGAGTTTTATAGTGATTCAAAACCTTATTTTGATTTGATTGAACAATTAGACATCAAGGATAAAGTGATCATGCATAATGATTTTATACCGAATACAGAGGTCGTAAATTTTTTCTGCGCTGCTGATATCGTAGTACAACCATACAAAACCGCGACACAAAGTGGTGTTACGCAAGTCGCGTATCATTTTGATAAACCTATGATTGTGACGAATGTTGGTGGCTTGGCAGAAATTGTACCTCACGAAAAAGTGGGCTATCTTGTTGATGTAGATCATAAAGAGATTGCAAATGCGATAAGATTATTTTACGAAGATGATCCTTCATCTGCCTTTATCGAGAATATCATGTGCGAAAAGAAGAAATATTCATGGGGGAAAATGATCGAGGTGATCGAATCGCTTCAACAGGAAATCAATCAAAAGTAAAAAATCCAATTTTTTCTTAAGAAACAGAACTTCCTTGCAAGTGGGTATCTTAGTAGAATCAATTACAGTTACGATAAAAACAAACGAAGTAAAGTTTTTATCGAGTCTCATTGATTTAATAATCCAAAGGTGTTGATAATTGAAGATCAGGTTTTCTGAATTTCTTTTTTAATACCTTATATTTGTTGACTAATTCAGTAGGCTGCAATTCATTTAATGAAGCCTGGATTGTTTAGTTATAGCTTATTTAAATTTTGAATTTATGAAGATTAAAGAGGCAATATTAGATTCTATATTCATAAAAAAAACACTTTTAGAGTCTCCGGAATTACTAAAAAACATTCAAATTTCAGCAGATCTTTGTGTGAATTCATTGAGGGTAGGTGGCAAGATATTGTTTTGTGGAAATGGCGGAAGCGCTGCTGATGCACAACATTTAGCTGCTGAATTGAGTGGTAGGTTTTATTATGATCGTGAGCCACTTGATGCTGAAGCACTGCATGTAAATACTTCTTATCTGACTGCAGTTGCAAATGATTATTCGTATGATGAAATCTATGCAAGGTTAACCAAGGCTAAAGGTAAACCGAATGATATTCTGATTGGGATTTCAACATCCGGAAATTCAGAGAATATCATTAGGGCAATGCAGATGGCAAAAAGCATAGGAATGAAAACAATTGGTTGGACCGGTGAAAGTGGAGGTAAATTGAAAACCGTTTCTGACTGTTTAATTAATATTCCATCAACCGATACTCCACGAATTCAGGAAGCACATATTTTGGTAGGCCATATGATCTGTGAGATTATTGAATCTGAAATGTTCCCCAGATGATAAAAGAAGCCATTATTTTAACCAGTGGAAGATCTCAGAGCCTGGGGGGCAAAGAACTTCCGATTTCAATGCTCAGGTTCAATGATAAACATCTATTGGAGTATCAGTTAAATTATCTCGACTTTTATGGAGTGAACCACGTTATTTTAGCGGTTGGGGATGATCAGAAACTGATTTATGGTTTTTTTGGGAATAAGTATAAATCCATTGAAATTGAATATTGTGAGAATTCGCATGTACTTGGAACAGGAGGTGCCTTAAAGAAAGCATTCGAAAGTGTTATCGGCCATACTGTTTTTGCCCTGAGCGGTGATCTGTTTTTTGATGTAAATTTGACCAGGTTTGAAGATTTTCGAAGAATGAGAGAAGCTGCCTTATGCATTGCCACAAGATTTATTGATAGCACCACCCGATTGGGATCAGTGGTGGTTAATGAGCAAAATCGGATAACTGGTTTTTCTGATAACGTGGACCCATATAGTGATGATTTCATGAATGGCGGTTTCTATTGTATAAAATCAGCATATTTCATGAATAAAAATACACCGGAAGTGTTTTCATTTGAAAAAGAATTTTTGGAGGAAAATTATAAATCTGATCCATTTTATGGATACAGATGCTATTCAACATTTTTAGATCTTGCAACGAGTATAGATTGTAAAAGAGCAGCAAATGAATTTAGCAAATTACCATATCGATAAAAGCTGGGCCTTATTTCTGGATAGGGATGGGGTGATTAATCGTCGGATTGAAGATGATTATGTTAAATCAATGGATGAATTTGTTTTTCTGGAACAAGTGCCTGAATCTCTTAAAAAATTGAAGGAAATATTTGGCAGAATTTTCATTGTGACAAACCAGCAGGGTATAGGTAAAGGATTGATGAGTCCGGGTGATCTGGAAATTGTTCATGCATATATGTTGAACGAAATAGAAAAAGTAGGAGGCAAAGTTGATCAGGTATTTTTTTGTCCGGAATTAAATGAAACCAATCATCCCGACCGTAAACCACAAATTGGAATGGCATTAAAGGCAAAAAGCGAATTTCCTGAAATAGATTTTTCAAAATCAATCATGGTAGGTGATTCAATTTCGGATATGGAATTTGGAAAAAATGCCGGAATGAAAACGGTTTTTATAACAGCTCAAAGCGAAAAATTTGCTGGAACCAACGTTGATGCAATATGCGAATCTTTAGCAAATTTTACGGATTCAATTATAAATGAATAATGAATTATGAATTATGAATAATGAATAATAAATTAAGAAAAACTCAACAATTGAAAATCATCTGAACATCTGAACCTTTGAGCATCTGAACCTTTTACAATGAATATTCAATTATCAATAATAAATAATCAATCACTTTGAATCCTCAACTCATTTTATTTAGCTTCTTAATTTACACTTTTTTGCTGTTTGTTGTATCATGGTTTACCTCCCGGAAATCTGATAACGACTCGTTTTTTGTTGGCAATCGCAAATCACCGTGGTATGTTGTTGCCTATGGAATGGTAGGGGCTTCCTTGTCGGGAGTAACTTTTATATCGGTTCCCGGTTGGGTTGGCGATACCCAATTTTCTTATATGATGGTCGTGCTTGGATATGTTTTAGGGTATATAACCATTGCAACGGTATTGCTGCCCATGTATTACCGGCTGAAATTAACTTCCATCTATACTTATCTGGATCAACGCTTTGGTTTTTGGTCGCATAAAACAGGAGCTTTTTATTTTTTATTGTCAAGGGTAATTGGTGCATCATTCCGGATGTTTTTGGTTGTTAATGTATTACAAATATTTGTTTTCGACACTTATAATATTCCATTTGCCCTTACTGTGATTATTTTTATGCTTCTGATCCTGCTGTATACTTTTAAAGGAGGTATCAAAACCATTGTATGGACCGACTCACTCCAAACTACTTTTATGCTTTTTGCAGTAGTATTTTCAATTGTGATTATTGTGCAACATCTTGATTTAAGTTTTGGGGACATGACCAGAAAAGTAATTGATTCAAAATATTCTCAAATTATTTTTACCGGATGGCAAGACACCCGATTTTTTGTTAAGCAATTTTTAAGCGGAGCCTTTATTGCCATTGTTATGACCGGGTTAGATCAGGATATGATGCAAAAAAACTTAAGTTGCAAAACTTTACCCGATGCACAAAAGAATATGATTTCTTTAGGCTTCGTGCTCGTTTTTGTAAATTTTTTATTTTTGTTTTTAGGTGCAATTTTATTCATCTATGCCGAATCGACGGTTGTTGCAATACCTGATCTTACCGATAACCTTTTTCCAACCATTGCCTTAAAACACTTTGGAGCCGTTGCAGGGATTGTTTTTATAATCGGACTCATATCCGCCGCATACTCAAGCGCAGATAGTGCGCTTACAGCATTAACTACTTCATTTAGTATCGATTTTTTAAGGCTTGAAGAGCGTTCTATCAGTGAGTCAAAAAAAATCAGAATTCGAAAAATAGTACACCTGAGTGTAGCGGCACTCTTGATATTGGTTATCATTGGTTTTAGGGCCATAAATAATCAGGCAGTTATTTCAAAATTATTCACAATTGCAGGTTATACTTATGGCCCCCTGCTTGGATTATATGCATTTGGCTTGTTTTCAAAACGTATAGTTGTGGATAAATGGGTACCAATAATTGCATTGCTTTCTCCAATTATTTGTTATATTGTCAGCGAAAACTCTATTTACTGGCTTAACGGTTATCGTTTTGGATTTGAATTGCTTATCCTTAACGGAATGATTACTTATTTCGGATTATTTATCATGTCAAACAGCAAAAATTTAACAAAAAGATGAACAATTTACGTTTTAAAGCACTTGATTTTATCAACACTAGATCTGCTAAAAAGTCGACTCCACCTACCGGAAAATTATCAGAATATTATGGGACATTAACCTTTAATAAAAGGGCGATGCGTGAATTTTTACCTGTTGACGCTTTTGCGAATATAATTAATGCCATTGAAAGTAATGAAAAAATTGACCGTAAAATGGCTGATCAAATTGCCGCATCAATGAAGGCTTGGGCGATTAGTCATGGTGCATCTCATTATACCCATTGGTTTCACCCGTTAACCGGTTCTACTGCTGAAAAGCATGATTCATTTATGCATCCGATAGAAGAAGGAAGGGCAATTGAACGATTTAACGGATCTGAGTTAATTCAACAGGAGCCAGATGCTTCATCTTTCCCGAGTGGTGGAATAAGAAGTACTTTTGAAGCCAGAGGTTATACGGCCTGGGATCCTTCTTCACCTGCATTTATTATTGATGACACTTTATGCATCCCTACTATTTTTGTTTCATATACCGGCGAAGCACTTGATTTTAAGACTCCGTTATTGAAATCGTTGAACGTTATTGGAAAATCAGCCGTCGAATTTTGTAGACTTTTTGGAAATGAAGTTAAAAAAGTGACTCCCACGCTGGGTATTGAACAGGAGTATTTTTTAGTTGATTCAGCATTACATGCTGCCCGACCAGATTTGGCCCTTACAGGTAGAACGGTGTTTGGACATGCTTCGGCAAAGGATCAGCAGCTATCCGATCACTACTTCGGAACGATTCAGGAACGAGCACTGGAGTTTATGAAAGATGTGGAAATTGAATCCTATAAATTAGGTATTCCTTTAAAAACGCGACATAATGAAGTAGCACCAAACCAATTTGAGTGCGCACCTGTTTTCGAAGAAGTAAACCTTGCGGTTGACCACAATCAGATGCTAATGCACTTAATGCAGCGAATTGCAAGGCATCACGATTTGGTTGTATTATTGCACGAAAAGCCATTCGCCGGGGTTAACGGGTCGGGTAAGCATAATAACTGGTCGATGATGACCGATACCGGTGAAAATCTGTTGTCTCCGGGAAAAACACCTAAAGCGAAATTACGCTTTATCGCATTCTTTGTGACAGTATTAAAGGCCATCAGCAATAACCCTGATTTATTAAGGGCAAGTATTGCAGCTGCAGGTAACGATCACCGCTTAGGAGGGCATGAAGCACCACCTGCGATTATTTCAGCGTTTATTGGCGAGCAGTTATCTAAAACACTTGACGAAATTGAAGAGACGGGTGGGATTACTAAAGCAGCTACCTTCGACAATAATATATTTATTCCAAAAATACCTGAAATTTTTCTAGATAATACCGATCGGAATCGTACTTCTCCATTTGCATTTACAGGTAATAAATTTGAATTCAGGGCAGTAGGCTCTTCAGCAACTTGTGCCAAACCAATGATTGTTTTAAATCTGATGGTGGCTGATCAACTCATAAAATTCAAAGATGAAGTAGATATCTTAATCAAGAAAAAGTTTAAGCGAAACGATGCTATTTTGAAGGTAATCAGACAATATATCATTGATTCGAAGAAGATAAGATTTGAAGGAAATAATTATAGTGATGAATGGATTAAGGAAGCCAAAAAGAGAGGTCTGGCAAATATCACTTCAACTCCTCCAGCATTAAAAGCATACATCACCAAAGAAACGATCGATTTATTCGAACGAAATAATATTTTAACGGCTAAAGAACTTGAAGCCAGATATCAGATCAATCTTGAAAATTACACAAAAAAAATTCAGATTGAATCAAGGGTGATGGGTGATTTGGCAAAAAATCATATTATCCCGATTGCCATCAGATACCAAAATACTTTAATTGAGAATACCTTAGGATTGAAGCAGGTTTTAGATGAAAAAACTTATGTTGGATTATCAAGAAATCAAATCCAAACAATTAAGGATATTTCTGAACATATTTCTCAGGTTAAGATGAAAACTGATGAAATGTTGGAGGAACGAAAAATTGCCAATAGAATAGAAGATGGTGAATTAAAAGCTAAAGCTTATAATGAAAAGGTTGTTCCTTATTTTGAAGAAATCAGAAGACATGTTGATAAACTTGAACTTCTGGTGGACGACGAATTATGGCCCTTACCAAAATATAGAGAATTATTATTCTTGAGATAGGTTAAAAGTTCGTATTTTGGTATTTGAAATTGACTTAAAAATAGCATTATGAGATATAAGAGTATTCTTTTATTCATCCTTATTCAGTTCATTTTTATACAGGCATTTGCCCAAATAAAAGTTTACCGCGTAGGATCTTCAAATACTTTGAATACAAAAGATGGATTATTTTACTCACTTCCGAGAACATTATTAAAGATAGATGTAATTGCTGAATTGAAGGAAAACATTCCCGGTCCCTTGCATGAGTATGCCGAAAAATATCTGGGCCTTGGTGAGGTAATTCAGGAGCAAAGTTCTCATTATGAAATTAAAGATGTGCGAATAAGTACCTTCACACAACCTGATCCCGAACAATCATTTTTTGTTTATATCGATAAAAAATCAAAGGAAGATAAATCATTAAACTTAAGTTTGACAAAGTCAGGAATTATAAAGGGTGTGAATTTATCGAATACAGTTGGGCAAGTGAATTATGAACAAGTGAATGTTAGCCTCGATTCGCATAATGAGAAATCTCTATTTAATTATTTCGCCGATCATAATTTTTATCAGCATATCGATACGATAGTTAGAAGAGTAAGTATTGATACAGCTTCGTTCGAGCAATATTTTTACAATACAACCTGGCTTGAGAAAAACCTGGAGCAAAAAGCAAAAGAAACTTCAGAATTTATAGCTAAACTTCGGGAGAACCGATTTTTATTATTGACAGGCTATCAGGAAACAAATTATGCCGGAAGTATGGCCTATATGGATACCGAATTGAAAAAAATGGAAGCAGAATACCTTTCACTTTTTATCGGCAGAACCAAAAAGGAACTGATTTTGAAATCATTTGTCTATATTCCACAGAAGAATGCTACCGGAACCAAATGGTTTTCAGGTTTTCTGAAAAAGAGGGATTTGTTAATAATGGTTCGTCTCGGGGTACCGGGGTGCAAATAAAAATTATTCCCCAACAAAATTCATCTGCAATTGATCGATTTGTACAAGCAGCAACTACAATTGAAGCAAGTGATATAAGCGGATTCTTTTATTGTATTCCAGAACAAACGAATATCCAGCTCTTATATAATGGTGAAATTATTCATGAAACTCAAAAGCTGATCAACCAGTTTGGGACAGTGGTGCAGAGCCCTTCATTAAAATCGGAAATTGAATTTGATACCGAAACAGGTATGATTAAAAATATTAAGTTGAGGTAATTTCTGATTTTAAGTACCTTACACGCTTAGAATAGACTATCTTTGTATTCTAATCTGAAATTTTCACCATCAAAAATCTTAAGTTATGAGAAAAGCAAAATTTATTATAATGGCGCTTGTAGTCGTTCAGTTATTAACTGGATGTAAAAGCATGAATAATACCCAAAAGGGTGCTGCAATTGGCGTTGCAGGTGGAGCAGCAATGGGTGCTTTAATTGGTAATTGGGCTAATAATACTGCCGCCGGTGCCATCATCGGTGCAGCAGTTGGTGGCACAGCTGGTACCATCATTGGTCATTATATGGATAAGCAAGTCGAAGAGCTCCAGGCTGATCTTAAAGATGCGAAAGTGGAACGCGTTGGCGAAGGAATAAAAATTACTTTTAATTCAGGCATTTTATTTGAGATAAACTCAAGTAATTTAAACGAAGCGGCAAAAGAAAATATCAAAAGTTTGTCTGTGGTATTAAACAAATATGAAGATACCCATATTTTAATCGAAGGGCATACTGACAGCACAGGACCAAGGGACTATAATCAAACTTTATCTGAAAAAAGAGCAAAAAGTGTTGCTGGATTCTTGTCAGGTAATTCGGTGAACTCAGCCAGATTGAAAACAATTGGATATGGCCCTGATCAGCCGGTAGCTGAAAATGATACTCCCGAAAACCGGACTTTAAACAGAAGGGTGGAAGTGGCCATTTATGCAAACAAAAAATTAAAAAGAGCAGCCGAAAAAGGTCAGATATAAATACCGGAATTTTATAAATTTATTTTTTTGAGTACTGTAATATTCGGCTAACACTTTCTTTGTATGACCTGCCAATAGGTATTTCCTTATCTTGAATAAGGATGGTCGACGAAGTGAATGCATTGATTTTATTGATAGAAACGATATAGGATTTATGTGTCCGTATGAAATGTTTTATATGTAAATTCGATTCATATTCATGCATCGTTTCTTTCGAAAGATAAGTCTTCTGAATTGTATGAATCTTTACATATTCGCCATACCCTTCAAAATACAGGATGTCATCCAAATTGATTTTATGAATCGTTTTTCCATCCTGAACATAAATAAAAGTCTTTTTAATTTCAGATACTGTTGTTTCTAGACTGATATTTTTAGCCTGACGTTCGCAGTATTTATTGATCGCTTTTAAAAATCTTTCGAATGAGATTGGTTTTAAGAGGTAATCGACAACATTGAGGTCAAAGCCTTCAAGTGCATACTCCCGATAAGCGGTGGTTATGATAACATAAGGGGGGTGTGGCAGTGATTTAAGAAATTCCAAACCGGTTATTTTGGGCATATTGATATCGAGAAACATCAGATCGATATTTACAGTTCTTAAAACGTCAATCGCTTGAATGGCTGATTTACATTCGGCTACGACCTCTATAAAATCAAATTTAGAAACATGTGATTTTATCAATTTGATAGCAAGGGGTTCATCATCAACAATAATGCATTTAGTTTTCATGGATATTATAGTTGAATTTCAAGTGTCACACTATAACTGTCAATCCTTTCTTCTATTACCAAAAGATGTCTTTCAGGATAGATGAGTTCAAGCCTTTTCTTTGTATTTTCAATACCTATTCCCGAATTAGATAGTTCTGCTTCGTTTGGTTTACTGTTTTTTACCTTAAAACTAAGATTTCTGCCATCAACTTTCATAATTATATCAATCCAGGTGTTACCGGTGGTTTTGCTAGCTCCATGTTTAAAGCTATTCTCTATAAATGAATGCAGGATCATGGGTGCTATGAATTTACCATGAAAATCTCCGGAGATTGATACATGTAATTTTAAACTTTCATCATATCTTAATTTTTCGAGTTCGATATAACTATTAATAAATTCCAATTCCTTTTCCAATGATACCCTCTCGCTCCTGCAATCATAAATAATATAGTTTAACAAATCAGCTACTTTAATGATAACTTCAGATGTTTTTTCAGATTTTTGAATGGAAAGAGAATATAAATTATTTAATGTATTAAATAAAAAGTGAGGATGAATCTGACCCTTAAGAAGTTTAAGTTCTGCTTCACGAAGCTTAAGTTCAGCCTCAAGTTTGTCGTTTTTATTCATTTCACTCTGAACTGCTGTAGTCCTAAGTTGTTTTAAAAATTTTACTCCTGCTAAAGGAACAATGTCGAATACAAGAATTAATAAGATTGAGAGGAATCCATTATAGAAATTGTAAGATGTATGTGTGTTATGAACTATTGGTGATACGTATAAAGTTACTATGGCGTTTGAAAAAAATGGGTAGACAAGTAATACCAATAGTTGCAGGAAAATATAGCTTCTGATCTTATTCTTGAAAAAATATTTGGGAATCAGGTAGTTGACACTGAAATAGGTAAAAAGCATTCCACCTGGCAGAAAGGCAGCATTCTCATGCAGCCTAGCCAGAAAATCAGTGTAATTATTATTCGACCAAAATATCAGCGTAAAAAATAAAACATTTAATGTCCAGTATAATGCATGATAGTATATGTATTTATAATTAGAAAAATGAAGTATACCGAACCTTTTAGTTTTCATCTATAATCATGATTATTTAGACAAATGTATTATTTCTTAAGGTTATTTATTTCATCAATTTCAATATTATTACCAACATACCAGATTTGACCTATTAAATGCAATTTATCACGCATGAACGGGGTGTAAATTAGCTTTTTTACAAAATTAATTATTTAACTGTCATTGATATAGCTCTTTTTGTCATTGATAGATTATTAATTTTCGGAAACTATATTCATTCTATTTTTAGAAAAATTATAAAAAAAATTTAAAATGAAAGTTGAAAAAATTATGCTGATCAGCTTATTGCTTGTGATGTTTTTTGCTTATTCCTGCAATAATTTGACACCCAATGTTGAAATCAACAAATCAGCCGAAATTGCGCTAATTGAAAAATCCATTCATGGAGCCATTGGTTGGGCAAAGGATAAAGATTTTGAATTGCTTTATGGCATCATTGCAAATGATTCAAATTATTTGGAAGTTGGTCCTGGAGTGAGAATTACCCGAGGATTTAACGAGTTTAAAAAAGCAGAAACGATTTGGGGCAGCCCGGATTTTAAAGCAATCAGTTATGAAATCAGGGATTTGAAGATATCTGTTTCTCAGTCTGGTACAGTTGCCTGGTACTATTGCGTCCTTGATGATGTGAACGAATGGAAGGGGCAACCTGCAAGCTGGATGAATACCCGTTGGACAGGTGTGCTGGAAAAGAGAGAAGGGAAATGGGTAATTGTTCAGATGCATTTCTCGTTTGCACAGAAGTGATTCGAATTTGAAAATCGAAGTTTTTAAGACTGCAGAGACATTTTTTAAGAAACATTTATAAAAGGGAAAGTGATGTGGTGTTACAATTAAAATCATACATTATCAGGTTGTTATAAATAGTTTTACAAATGAAAAAAAAGATTAAAAAATTATTGTTTGTACTTATTGCAGTACTAATGCAAAATATGTTTGCCTTTTGCCAAACCAATCAAACAGATTTACCGGTTTTAAAGGGCTCATATCTTGGCCAGAACCAACCTGGAGATAAGAGTCAGGTTTTCGCTCCGGGATTTGTCTCGACCGAATATGGAGAATTAAATGCAGTATTTAACAGTGATGGGACGGAGTTCTACTTTTCACGACGGGGTGCACCCGGAACAGTTTCGATGCTTATGGTTAGCAAGTTGATTAATAACGAGTGGACAAAACCCGGACCAGTCAACTTCTCCGGCACAAATGATGATATAGATCTATTTATTACTTCCGATGGAAATTCGATGATATACTGCTCTGTTAAGGTTCGGCACCTTGAAGGCAGGGCGTTTATGAATCACGATTTTTGGATTTCGAAACGCGAAGGGAATAAATGGGGTGAACCCGTTTTGTTTGCCAAAGAAGCTATCTCTGAATTCGAGGACTATTTTCCCATTGTAACAAAAAATGGAAATCTGTACTTTAATTCCCAAAGGGGAGGGCAGGGAACCAATGATATATTCTGTTCTAAATATGTGAATGGCCAATATACTGCGGCCGAAAAACTTCCCGAACCCATTAATACACCTCATCGTGAATTCGACGCATTTTTATCCCAGGATGAAAAAATAATGATCTTTTCTTCAACCAAACCTGGAGGATTTGGAGGATCAGATATTTACATCAGCTGTAAAAAACCTGATAATTCCTGGTCGGAACCGGTGAATCTGGGAAATGACATTAATTCAAATGCTTCTGAATATGGCGCAACAATTACTCCCGATGACAATTACTTTTTTTATACCAGTACACGGAATGGGAATGAGGATATCTTCTGGATCTCCGCAAAAAATATTAAAGAAATAGTTCGAAAATTTGAAAAACAGGAACAATAAATTCATGAAAAAGATCACACCTAATATTTTATTGCATATTGGATCGATACTGCATGTTTTAAGCAAAATGAAGTTCAATAATCTATTCAGGTAATTTGTATTAATTTATTTAACCAAAACATATTGATAGTACTTTTTGAGCATCGATAGAATAATAAGTACTTAATTTTTAACCAAAACTTATAAAAATGAAAAACTTAATCAGCTTTTTAACAATGGCCATCATGGTTATTGCATTACCCGTTGCATCCCTTGCACAAGAAAATCAGGAAAATGAGAAAGAAGCCATCAAGAATGTGATCGTTAGTGCATATGTAGATGGAATTTTTAACGAGGGAAATGTAAATAAGATTAAAGCCGGATGGTATCCGGAGTGCGATATAAACATTTATAACGAAATTAATGATACTTGCACAAAATCAAAAGCTTTCAGGTTTATCCCAATGTTTGAAAGAAATCCTGTAGGGTTAACTCCTGGCACAACTTACAAAATACCTATGGTGCATATTACAGGATATGCTGCTATCGCAATTGTGGAAATATACCATAAAGAAAAGCAAATTTATACGGATTATATGAACCTGTATAAGTTTAGGGATGGATGGAAAATTGTAACCAAAACATTTTATGCATTTCCGAAATAGGTGATTATCGCAATACAATGGCTTTGATGTGTTGGAAAGAGTCGAAACTATTTGGCCAGATGGAAAATAGCTGTTCTTTTATTTGAATGATGATATTTGGAGGATTTCTACAAAAATCATTGAAAAATAAAAACCAAAGTATAGAATAAAAAAAAGAGTGAAAAATGAAAGCAACAAAATTGATTCTATTTACAATTATCCTTTTTATGGTATCAGCTTTACAAGCACAAGATATTGAAGAAAAGGTACAGCTGCTTTTTAAAAAGAGTCAGCAAGTCTTAGGTGATACCAGGGTATTTGGTATCGCAATCGCAGATGTTGATTTGGATGGTGATAATGATATCTTCCTGACTAATTATATTGGATCAAGCAAGCTTTGGATGAACGATGGAAAAGGAAATTTTACTGAAAGTAATCAGGATTTTGGCAATTCCGAAGCACATGCCGTTGCCATGGCAGATTTCAACGCCGATGGTTTTCCAGATATATTTTTGCTAAACCACGCTGCCCCATGCAAAATATTTTTTAATGATGGCAAAGGAACTTTCAATGATAGCGGCCAAAATATTGGTTCAATCGAAGAATTTCCTGGAATGATAACCTGTGGTGATATTGATAATGATGGAGATTTGGATGCTTTCATTTCATACTATCAATTACCAAACAGATTATGGCTTAATAATGGAAAAGCTTCTTTTTCAATAACCGATACCAAATTTGGAGGAGAAAAAAGTCATTCGATGGCACTTGCTGATGTTAACGGTGATGGTTTTCTTGATTTATATTTATGTATCTCCGATCAACCTGACGAAATATGGTTTAATGACGGCAAAGGCAACTTCACTGATAGCGGTCAAAGGTTAGGCAATGCAACAGGTTATGAGTCAGTTGATGCGGGTGATATTAATGGAGACAAATATGTTGATTTTGTAACGGGCAATAGTGTTGATGGTATAAAAATATGGTTAAACCATAATGGTACTGGTAAATTTATTGAAGCAGGTACTTATATTGAGCCTGGTTCAGGAATTTGTAAATTACTTGATGCCGATCTTGACGGAGATCTTGATCTGTTTATCACTGGAAAAGCAGGAACAAAATTATTAATAAATAACGGAAAAGGAATTTATTCAACAGGACAAGTTTTTGATGAGACATGGGTTTTTCGCGCTGCCTTTGGAAAACTTGATAGTGATAATGGTTTTGATATAGTTCTGGGCAAACGGGAAGGTACGGGTGGAAATTCTATCTATTTTAATGAATTCAAAGGCTCAAATCAAACTGCTTCCCCAGTGCGTAAAGGACCTTATCTTGGACAAAAGTTGCCAGGATTAACACCCGAAATTTTTGCCCCCGGAATTGTTTCAATACCCGAAACTTCCGAGTGGTCATCAAGCTTCTCTCCGGATGGTACAGAGTTTTATTTTCAAAGAATTATTGAAAATGAAGATAGTTTTCAGGTAAAAATATTTGAAACTAAACTAATTGGTAATAATTGGACACTACCAAGTGAGGTAAACTTTATCAAAGGGTATAATGCAGGTGCACCACACGTTACACAGGATAATAAAACATTGTATTTCGGTTGGTGGAGGCCAAATCCGGATGGGGATCCAGACTTTATACCAGGTCGTGTAGGTCGTATCTGGTATGTTGAAAGGACATCCAATGGCTGGTCGGAACCACGCTATGCAGGTCCGGGAATGTTTACTTCTTCGGATAAGGAAGGCAATGTGTACACAACCGACCTCACTTCCCGATATACAAATGGGAGAACATATTTGGTTAAAACTAAACTCAAAAATGGACAGTTCGTTGAATTTAAAAAACAAACACTTGTTCCAAATTTTGGAGAACCAGCCCATCCTTGTATTTCACCCGATGGCAATTATATGCTTTTTGATGTTGAAGGCGGAAGTCATTTATTTGTTTCATTCAAAAAAACGGATGGAACCTGGGGCGCGGCAATAGATTTAACCGACCACGGTTTTGATGTGAAGGCAGGAGGGGCAACTATTTCACCCGATGGGAAATACCTTTTCTTTCACTTAAATGGAGATATCTGGTGGGTTGGTACAAAAGTTATTGAAGAGTTAAGACCAAAAGAATAAAAAAAAGAAACTATAATGAAAAAAGCATTTTTACAATTGGCAATTTTGTTGCAGGTTTCAATTGCTAATGGCCAATGCAACCCAAATGAATTATCAGTTTTGAAAGGTCCGTATCTTGGGCAAAAACCACCGGGAAATAAACCTGAGTTATTTGCACCCGGGATAGTCTCCAGAGATGGCTATTTTGAGCACAGCGCCGCAGTATTTTCACCCGATGGGAATGAAGTGTACTGGTCAGGAAAACCACAGGGAACCCGTTACTTTGAAATAAATTTTATGAAAAAAGTAAACGGCACCTGGACTGAACCAAAGACTGCTTTCTCCCGCGAAGGTTATAATTTTTATAACCCTGTTTTCTCTTCGGACGGGTATAGACTGTTTTTAAATATTGATGGTGATATCTGGTTTGTAGAAAGACAGGGTGACAAATGGTCTGATGTGGCTAAAATATCGCCGATAATTAACTCTGCTTTTTCGGATGACCTGCACACAATAGTTGAAAACAGCTCAATCTATTTTAGAAGATATAAACCAAATGAACTATTTGGGAAAAGATCAATATTTTATATTTCAAAAAAAATAAACGGAAATTATACCAACCCTGAAATACTTGATGAAATTATTAATTCTGCTGATGCAGAAGAAATGGCAGTATTTGTAGCTCCTGATGAAAGCTATATGATTATCGAAGCACATGAAGAGAATAGAGCCGATAAACTCTTTATCAGCTATAAAAAGCAGGACGGTTCCTGGTCAAAACGATTTAAACTACCATTCGGAAATGGTCGCTTCCCATCCGTTTCACCTGATGGAAAGTATTTATTCTATATGAAACGTGATGAAGGTATTTACTGGGTATCAACAAAAATCATTGAAGAATTAAAACCAAATGAATCTTAAATTAAGAATGGAAACAATATGAAAACTCAGACATTAACTATTTGTTTGCTTGTTTTAACAGTAACAAATTTGTTCTCGCAGAATAATTCAATTGCTGTGGACTCAGGCTATGTAAATGTAGATGGCGGGAAACTCTACTATGAAATGGCCGGCAATGGAAAAAATATCGTCCTTCTTCATGACGGTATGGTTGACAGGCAGATATGGGATGAACAATTTCAGGAATATGCAAAAGAATACAGGGTCGTGAGGTATGATCGACGGGCATATGGAAAATCTTCCAATCCTCAAACCAATTATTCTCACATCGATGATTTGTATCAGGTATTTATTCAATTAAAGATTGATAAGGCGATCATCTTTGGTATGTCTTCAGGTGGTGGGCTTGCGATTGATTTTACGCTTGAATATCCCGAAAAAGTAGATGGATTGGTATTGGTAGGTGCTGTGGTAGGTGGATATGGTTATACATTGCACTTTATAACGCGGGGCGGACATTTTGACCGCGCAATTTATTCCAATTCTGAAAAAGTGCAAAAATATTTTGTTGAAATTGATCCTTACGAAATCGTCCCGAAGAATACTCAGGCAAAGGAAAAAGTGAAAAAAATCATGAAAGGAGCAATACCAACGGATATTCGTAATGATGGATATTACTCGTTTCGCCCGGAAAGAACTGCAGTTAAATTTCTGTCAGAAATAAAAGTCCCTACTTTAATTCTTGTTGGTGAATACGATATCCCTGATGTGCATGCGCATTCAGGGGTAATTAATGCCGGAATCGAAAATTCAAAAAGAGAAATTATCCCTAATTCGGCTCACTTAATCCCTATTGAACAACCCCGTTTATTTAATGAGTCGGTAATGAAATTTTTAAGTGAATTATCCAAGTAAAAAATAGTAAAATATGAAATCAATTAAATCAATAATGGCACTGATTGTTTTTCTGACTGTATTTAATGGGTCAGGTATATACTGTCAGAGTGAAAACATTCAAACCATTGAAGTTGTTTTCAAAGTAATGGAAATTGTTAACACTAAAAATGATGGTTCTCTCTGGCCGAACTTCATGGTAACTGAAATTCCTGTCATGGTTTTTGACAGTGTCAACACATGGCTCTTTCATTCAAATATAGCTCCGGATGGATTTACAGCGGTTCAGGAACATCCGGATGTTTATATGTTTAAGGGTCAGCACCCGTTAGTTCGAGGGAATTCTATTGTAAGAGCGGGTGATCAATGGATCGCTACCAGCGTACTCAGTTCATATGCCCGCAGGACAGGTGAGAAATACAGTGCGAAAGATCTGGCAGGAATTATCATTCATGAACAGTTTCATATTTTCCAGAGAAACAAACATCCGCGATGGCGGCAAAACGATGCATATATGCTGCTTTACCCAACTGAAACACAGGAATCGTTGTTCCTGAGAAGGATAGAAAAAGAAGCATTTAAAAGAGCTGTTCTTTCCAGTAAATCGGCAGAAATCGTAACTTGGGTAAATGAAGCATTAAGATACAGAGAGCAGAGATTAAATATGATCGATTCGGATTTCGGGCGTTATGAAATGGAGCTTCAGCGCACTGAAGGTCTTTCAGATTATATTGAAAAAATTGCCAGAGGACTTGATCCTCTGAATGCTTCGGAAATTACAAATGGGATTGCCCCTGCAGGAGTTCGTGACTTAGGTTATGTTGAAGGCAGGTGGATTGCCATGATCCTGGATAAAGTGAATCCTGACTGGAAAACCGTTCTGGAAGCTAATGATACATTATATCTTGAAAATATTTTAAAAAATTCAATTTCCGGTTTAAAATCTAAATCAGTAAGTTTTTCAAATGTGGAAATTAAAAAGCTCGAGGATAAAGCAAGTCTTGATTTTGATAAATGGCAAGAGAATAAGAGTCAGGAAATAAACAAGTTTAAGGATTTACCTGGTTATCGACTTGAAATAAATGCATCATCAAAACCACTAGGCATCGGAATATTTGAACCTCTCGAGATCGAAATCCTCGATGATGGCAGCGTGTATCATCGATTAATATTTTCGGCTGCGAATAATGCCGGAACACTGCGGATAATGAATCAACCCTGCATTACACAATTCGACAACTCGCTCCGAATAATTAAACTGATACTAAATGGGCTGAATGAATCTCCGGAGATTATCGAAAATGAGAACAAAATCATCTTAAAAAATAACAACATAACAATTGATCTGAAATACACTAAAGTAAGTGTGGATAAATCATTGTATAGTATTGAACTTTAATAAAATATACAAATAATAATGAAAAATATAACAATATTAGTAAGCAGACTTTTAATGGTATGCAATTCATTCGGTCAAAAGATTGATAGTTCAGAACTCGATGCTGCCATTTTAAAGGCCGATAGCATTATCACAACAGATAATCGTGTATTCTTTAAAAATGTCGAAAGTATCATCGTTTATTCAGACGGTGAAATAAAATTCGAAAAGTACTATAATGGATTTAAAAAGGATTCTTTGCATCAAATTCAATCTCAGACCAAAAGTATTGTGGCACTTTTGATGGGAATAGCAATAGATAAAGGATTTGTTAAAAGTGAGAATGAGCCGGTTTCAAAATATTTCCCTGAATATTTTAATAATGAAAACGAGCTAAAGAAAACGGTAACAATCAGAGATCTATTGACCATGTCCGCCGGATTTGAATGGGAAGAGATGTTGCCATTTGATGATCCCAAAAATGATAACATGAACATGTTTAGAAGTGGTAAGTGGCTCAACTATGCACTAACACGGTCAATGGCAAAAAAACCGTTCACCGAATTTAAGTATAACAGCGGCAATCCTATGATAGTTGCTGGAATTATTGAAAAGGCAACCAAAATGAAGCTAAAGAATTTTGCTGTGAAATATTTATTTGAACCACTGCAAATAAAGGATTATCGATGGCTCGAAGATCAGACAGGTTTTTGCCATGCAGGTGGTGGTCTCCACCTTAAACCAATGGATATGATGAAAATAGGCATACTGGTAATGAATGAAGGGAAATGGCTTAATCAGCAATTAATTTCGGAGCACTGGATCACTAAAGCAACAAGTTCATACATGCCGACTTCTTTTGATATCAGCACTTATGGTTATTACTGGTGGATCAGAGACAGGAACCTTACGAATGGGAAATCAACGAAGATAATGTCTGCTGAAGGAGCCGGAGGCCAAAAGCTTTATATTTTTCCTGAGTATAATTTGATCATTGCATTTACTGAACGAAACTACAGTACACCTCAGGTCAGTCCAATTTTTATTCAAGAATCGATTTTGCCAATTTTAGAATAAAAACTTAGTCATAGTCCAATATATAGAGGTTACAATGAATCAATTAGTAATTCAAAAATTAATCAAAATGAAACGACCATGAGAAAATCTTTCTCACACAGGAGAATGATTAATTGGGAGTTCCATCTGACAAATAAAAAACAAATTATAAACAGATGAAAAAAACGATTTATTTAACAATGATTGCCATGATGTTTTATGGACTGGCACTAAATGCTCAAACCAAACAAGATAGTCTTGCTATTGAAAAGGCTTGTCGTAACTACGTTGAAGGCTGGGCAGTTGGAAATATAGAAAGGGTTGCCCAGGGAGTTTCTCCTGAACTGGTTAAACGTACCATATCCCGGGATAAGGATGGGGTGAATTCAATATCAAATATGGGTGCTTCACTTTTAATAAATGCATCAAAAATGAATAAAGACGGTAATAAAGCCCGGGATTTTGAACCGGATAAAAATTTCAAACTTGATGTTTTTATCTATGATATTACGGGAGATTATGCACTTGCGAAAACAGTAAATACGAAGTACGGGTTCTTCGACTATTGCCAATTAGCAAAATTTAATGGTGAATGGAAGATCATCAATGTTTTATGGGGCATGTTACCGCAGAAATAATAGTTAATGAATGAAATACTTATAAAAATGTTAAATAAACTAATTACTGTAATTGGAATGCTGATGATAACTTCGTCAGCAATTTCTCAACCTGATTTGAATAATCAGAGGAGTGTTGCCGACAGCTTAATGGCTGAAGGTGAAATTCCCGCGGCTATAGTTGAATATCGTGGTTTGTATGGCAAAAATCCTAGTGATCAGCAAAATTTATATAATTATGCCCGTGCACTTTCCATTAACAGACAAATTGATAGTTGTTTCTATTTTCTGAATATCGCCATCGAATTGGATACATCCATACGTCCATTAATTGAACCGGATTTTTTAACAATAAGACAAGATAAGCGATGGCAGGAATTTGAAGACAATCTGATCGTTCTATTAAATATCAAATTAAAAAGTCCGATTAAAAACATTGATTATGCCAGGGCATTGTGGAAATTACGCACTTATGATCAGGCATATTTTAATGAAGTTGCGATTGCAGGCAGAAAATTAGGGTTTAAATCATCGGTTGTTGAAGCTTTATGGAGAAGCAAGTTTTTTATTCAACAAATTAGCCAAAATGAACTTGAAGCGTTAATTGAAAAATATGGTTGGCCCCGCATAAAGGATGTTGGTGCTGAAGCTGCAATGGCGGCATATCTCACGATCATGCATTCTAATGCTGATCTGCAAAATAAATACATGTCAACCATAAAACAGATTTGCGAAGAAAAGGAACTTCCCTGGGTTAGGTATGCTAATATATACGACCGTTGTTGTTTTAATGATAACAGACCCCAAAGATATGGCACACACACAGCCTATAATGAAAAGACCAATTCTCAAGAACTTTATCCACTCGAAGATGAAATTAAAGTGGATGAATGGCGGAAAGAATTAGGGCTTGAGCCGCTGGTTGAATATCTTGCAAGGATGGGTATAAAATATGAGCCAAAGATGAAATGAAATTTAATGGGCTAAATCAAATAATAATTACCGCAATCAAATTCTTTTATCAACAGTGATTTGGAAATGTAAATTTAAATAGAACGTCAGGCTGCTTAATCTAAAATTGTAATTCATGAAAAAAATCAATTTACAAAACTTTAGTATTTTTTATGTATCATGTTTGTTTTGTTGCACAATCGTTTCATGTAAAAACAGCAATATAAATCAGGAAAACGTACAGATTCATAAACCCTATTTCGGACTAAATCCCTCAACCGATAAACTTGAAATATTTGCCCCTGCTATTGTCAGTGCAGGGCTTGATGAAGGAACGATAACTTTTACACCTGATGGAAAAGAGTGCTATTGGACGTTATTGTTATCAGGTTTTGAAACAATCCTGACCAGCAGATTAGAAAATGACGGCTGGACCAGACCTGAAGTGGCCTCCTTTGCTGGTAAATATTATGATGGATGGCCGGCCATTCAACCTGATGGTAAAAAAATGTTTTTCCACTCAGCCCGTCCGGTTCCTGATACCACAACTGGTATTACCGCAGAATTCAACATTTGGTGCATGGACAGAGTTGATAATGCATGGAGTGGTCCCAGATTGGTTAATACACCAGTGAATGGAAGTGAAAATTCAACATGCCCGTCAGTTTCACTGAATGGCAATATCTATGTCTCGAAAAGATTTAGTGATGGCAGCGAAAAGCTCTGTCGGTCTGAGTTGAGGGATGGTGTTTACCAGGAACTAGAAATGCTTCCTGATAATGTGAATGTTTTAAAGGATAATTTTCATGGATACATTTCGCCTGATGAAAGCTATTTAATTCGGCCATGTTATGGCAGATCCGATAATATTGGTGCCGGATGGAATTATTACATCTCTTTCAGAAAGAATAATAATACTTGGAGTGACCTGATCAACATGGGAAAAGAGATCAACTCAGTTTATTGTGCAGGGGCTCCTTCAATCTCATTCAATGGCAAATATTTATTTTTTCAAGGCATTGTTGCAACCACTATAACACCCTCGCTTGATCGCAAATACTCGTTACAAGAGCTTATTGATATAGATATTAAAGGTCCATCAAAAGGAAGTACGGATATATACTGGATTGATTCGAAAATCATTGAGGAATTAAAATATATTGAATAATAAAACAAATGAAGTTATAATTGACCATGAAAACAATTGGACTTGTTGGCGGAACCGGATGGATTTCCAGTGCTGAGTATTACAGGATTATCAATGAAGAGACCAACCGTAGATTAGGTGGCCTTGAATTCTCAAAATGCATTTTATATTCAATAAATTATGGAGAAATCGACTCCTTCAATAAAAACAATAACAGAGTTGGAGTTTATGACTTAATTCTTGATGCATCTATCAAACTTATAAACTCAGGAGCGGAAGGCATTTTGCTTTGTGCAAATACACTCCATCAGTTTGTTGACAAACTTGAACTGGTTTTAAATGTTCCAATAATTCATATTGCTAATGCGACAGCAAATCAAATCAAACAAAAGGAAATCCAAAAGGTCGGTTTGCTAGGAACCAAACAAACAATGGAAATGAATTTTTACAAATCCAGATTAAATGCGAGTGGAATTGAAGTTTATGTACCTGAATTGGATGATAGGAATTTTATTCAACAAACCATTTCAAATGAATTGATAAAGGGCATTTTTCTGGAAAAATCCCGTAATCGTTTTGTTACAATATGTAATGATCTTATAAATAGGGGTGTGGAGGGAATCATTCTTGGATGTACAGAAATACCTCTGCTTCTGAAGCAGGAAAATGTGAATATCCCATTGTTCGATACCCTTGAAATCCATGCAATGGCAGCAGTTGATTTTGCATTGTATTAAATAATGCCGTCCGAAAGTTTAATTTGATGTAAGATCATGCTACGGAATTCTCTATTTCTAAGTATTTTGATCAAAATGAAAAATCAGAACATAAAGGATAGTGACAAAAATTTGATATGCTTTTTGTTTTTGTTCTGCTTAACTTCCGGATTGAGCAGTCAGCAAATTAAGAAAGAAAATATCTTTAATATTCATAAAAATTAAATCATAAATATTTCAGGGCTTTTTATCAATCTTTTAAAATCGATAAATGAAACATCAACTTTATATGCTGGCAATTACCTTGCTTTTATGCACTACTCTGTCTGCTCAGTCAGATTTAATGATTAAGAAGCAGACAAGTGGTCCGTTTAATGTTAACTCGTATCTTTTATATGATATGAATACAAAAGAAGCAGTATTTATAGATGCCGGAAGTGCAATTGATTCGCTGTCGGACATTGTTGAGCAAGCAAAGTTAAAATTAAAATACATTTTCTTAACTCATGCGCATCAGGATCATATTATTGGTTTAAATGCTTTAAAAAAGAGATATCCCAAGGCAAAAGTTTGTTTTAGTAAAGAGGAATTTCAGGATTTTAGGCATTATATGAGTTGGGATGAAATTTTTGACACTGCTTCTGTTGATGGATGGAAGAAAGACACTGTCATCGTAAAACTCATGAACTTTGATTATAAAATGGTTAAAAAGCCGGATATTTATCTTGACAATGATCAGGAATATAAAATTGGCAACACCATCCTGAAAGTTATCAAAACCCCCGGTCACTCAAGGGGAAGTCTAACTTTTTCAATCGCAAATATGATTTTTCCCGGTGATTTGATTGTATACCATGCAACCGGTGATCTTGATTATTTCCTATGTTCAAAAGATGAAATAGTTAAATCAATCAGAATGTTGTATAAGTTATTTCCTGATGAAACAATCATACATTCAGGACATGGAAAATCATCCACAATCGGGTACGAAAAAACCAATAATAAAAACGTATCTGAAACAAAAACAATGTGGTAAAGAGATTAATTACCTCCATTTTACCCGTATTCCTCTTTCTTTTTTTTCCATATGTTCCGGCACAACTTCCTTGATGGTTTGATGAATAATATCAATTAAGGATTCCTTTGCAAAACTCTTATGTGTAATGATACTTATTTCACGGCTTGGTTCGGGTTTGGCAAATCGACGACTAAATTTTTGATCACTATCGTTAAGTATTGCTAATTCAGGAATCAGTGTAATTCCAATGCCTTTATTAACCATTTGTTTAATGGTTTCAATTGAGCCGCTTTCGTAACGGAATCCTTCATGATCCTTATATCCCGAGTAATTGCATACTTCAAGGGCCTGC
Organism: Bacteroidetes bacterium HGW-Bacteroidetes-17; assembly: GCA_002840985.1. Taxonomy (GTDB): domain Bacteria; phylum Bacteroidota; class Bacteroidia; order Bacteroidales. The sequence continues at coordinate 8,139 of PHDM01000011.1, read as the reverse complement.
TCCCTGAAACAATGCCCTTCACTCAATAATAACAGCTCTTCGGTTCGAATGTCTTTGCCTTCGATAAATTCTTTCTGCATAAGTTTATGACCCTCATACAGATACAAAACAAATGGCTCATAATAAACAGGGATTTCCCTTATGGATGATTCCAATAGGGGAGTAGCCAGTATTCCAAGGTCGAGCTGATCATTATTGATTTGCTTCACAATTTCATGAGTTTGTAGCTCTTTGATCGACAAAACTGAGTTCGGATATTTCTTCGTAAAGAGTTTTAAGAATCCTGGTAAGAGATAAGGTGCAATGGTGGGTATGATGGCAAGCGTAAATTCTCCCTCAATTGCTTCTTTGTCATTTGAGACCATTTCTTTTAACTGTCTCATTTCTCTGATGATTGATTTTGCCTTTTCAATAAAGTTTATCCCTGCTTTTGTTGGTTTTAAGGGAAGTTTAGTCCTGTCGAATAATAGAAATCCTATTTCATCTTCCAGTTTTTTGACCTGCATTGTTAATGTAGGTTGAGTGACGTAACATCTTGAAGCTGCGGTTACAAAATGGCGGTAGTTATCGAGTGCTACCACATATTCGAGTTGTTGAATGGTCATGATTATAGATTTTATCTATACAAAGATAATAAATATTGATTTGACATATATTTAAGTCTGTTGTATTTTTGATACATCAATTAACTTAAAGAACCTCAAAAAATATAAAATCATGAACAAAATAGGAATTAATAAAACAAAGGCTGATTTACTTGCAGCAAAATTAAATGAATTACTGGCAAATTATCAGGTATATTATATGAATGTACGGGGTTTTCATTGGAATGTAAAGGGTGATAACTTTTTTGAATTGCACCTGAAATTTGAAGAACTGTACAATAACCTGTTAATTAAAGTTGACGAGATTGCTGAACGGATCCTGACCTTAGGAGAAGAACCCCTGCACACTTATACCAATTATTTAAGTGTTTCCGAAATAAAAGAAATCAAAGGAGTGAGTAATGGCAAGGAAGGAATTCGCAGTATCCTGGATGCATTTGAAATACTCATCAAAAAACAAAGGCAGATTCTTTCTTTGGCCGGAGAGGCAGAAGATGAAGGAACCAATGCTTTGATGAGCGATTATATCCGTGAGCAGGAAAAACTGGTTTGGATGTATAATGCTTATATCAGCTAAATTTCATTGGTAATCAAACCAATAAAAAGATAATCAATTAGTATTAAAAAATAATCATTAAAAAAGTCAATTATGGAACAAGAAGTAATCAACACAATGATGCCAAGAATTGGGGATATAGCTCCTGATTTTAAGGCAGTAACAACCAAAGGGCCAATCCAATTCTCAAATTTTGCAAAAGATAAATGGGTTGTGATGTTTTCACATCCGGCCGATTTTACACCGGTATGCACAACAGAAATGAGCGGGTTTGCTGAACGTAAATCTGAATTCGATGCACTTAATGCCGAGCTATTGGGTTTAAGTATCGATAGTATTCATTCACATTTGGCATGGGTGAACAATGTAAAAGAAAAAACCGGCGTTTATTTTGATTTCCCAATCATCGCAGATATTGATATGAAAGTGTCAAAACTATATGGAATGCTTCAACCTAATGAAAGTGAGACCGCTGCCGTGCGTGCAGTATTCTTTATCGATCCAAGCAAAAAAATAAGGTTGATCATGTACTATCCGTTGAATGTGGGCAGAAATATGAACGAAATTTTAAGGGTACTCGAAGCATTACAGGTAGCCGATAAATATAAAGTCGCTCTTCCGTTAAATTGGGTAAAAGGGGATAAGGTAATCGTCCCACCACCAAAAACCCTTGACGAAATGAATGCAAGGATTGCAGATAACAGTCTTGAAAAAGTTGATTTTTATCTGGCAAAGAAAAGCTTATGAAAAATGAAACCCGCCCGATCAAGGCGGGTTTTTTTATGCTTTTTAAATTAAGAGATTAAAGCTTTATTAGGATTTAAAAAAAGTGATAAAGATCCCTAATATCCTTCCATTTGTACTGCTTATTTTTCATACATTTGCGTGCTTATTGATGATAGGAGAAACAAAATATGCCTACTGAAAAATTAATTATAAATTTCATCATTTCGGGGTTCAATGTTTTTATATTATCCCGATATATCTACCTGCTCTATCATAAAAGAATTAGTCCATCGCTTGCCATGTGGGTATTTTTCAGCCTGGCAGTTGGGATAAGTATGTTTACTTATTTTGCTGATGGAGATTATAATATCAGCGACAACATGTTAAATTTTGCGGATCTTATTTTGGTCGTTGGGGTTGCAATTGCCATTCTTATATGGGGGGATCCGACTACGCGCTTCAACCGATTTGATTTGGGATGTTTGGTTGCAGTTTTATTAATTATCATTTATTGGGCCATATCCAATAATCATTTGGTTACCAATTTTTCCGTACAAAGCATCATGGTAATTTCCTATTTCCCTGTGGTAAAAAGGATGATTAATCAGCAAAAGAATACAGAAGCTTTTTCAATCTGGATCGCGTTATTTATCACTCCATTTATCTCATTGATTGTAAATAAAGGAATGTTGGCCGACCTTTATGCCTATCGTGCAATTTTATGTACCGGAATTTTTCTTGTTCTGATGCTTAGGATTGAAATATTGAAGAAAAGGAGCATTAAAGCTGCTTAGTCAGCCGGGTAGGTTCAAAACTGACTATTTTTTCATTAAAATTTCAGCAAAAATCAACTCACTTTTTTCGATTCCTTCAATCACTATTTTTGTACCATCAGGTTGCTTTATCACCAATAAACTTCCTTGATCTAAGAACAGTGTTTCCTGATCTGATTTAATGTTCGTTTTTCCTGAAAAAGCAAAGATGAAGAGCCAGCTAAGTTTCTTGTCAGTTTGATATTCGGATAATTGATGTTTTTCGATGGTAAGGACGGATAATTCCCCATAGGCTTTTCTTTTGGTCATGAGATTGAAATCAGTGCACCTGCCAATGGAAGAGGTTTTCCAGTCTCCTTTAAATGCATCAATATCAAATTTGCCTAGCTTTTTGCTGTGATGATTATCATGAGTCAATAAAGTTTCTCCTTCTAAAACCATGAGTTGCCTGGTAACTCCTGGTAGTGAAGTAAAATCAGATGTTTCGACGCTTACGCTTGCAGTACTCAACCTGAAAATAAAATTTCGTTGCAGATATTCAGCCGTCGGAGGGTAAATAAAAAGTTGAGTTGTTGTTCCTCCCGACCAATTACTGGTTTTGAAATTTGCTGAATGGAGAATTGTACTTTGCATGAAGTCAAAATGATTAGATTGTTGGCTACAGAAAATCTATTATTTGTTCAATAATTTTGCTTATCGAGTTTGAAATATTTAATCACTAAAAAAAGAAAACTTAAGATTCCCAAAGCAATGATGATGCCTTCCATTTCCTGCCTTGTCAGGTTTGAAAGGAGCCATAAAATGGTAAGGATTGAAAGTATGGGAATGGTAAATCCGCCCGATATTTTGAATGAATTTGATGTTTCAAATGTTTTGGACCTCAACTTCATAACTGCGAATGCAACTCCCAGATAAACAAGTAAAACGGACGATGAAGAAAGAATAGCCAATTGCTTGAATTCACCTGTGATCGCAAAAAAACAGCCCAGAGAAGTATATACGATTACTGCAATATAAGGGGTGGCATAGTTCGAATGGACAAGAGATAAAGCTTTTATCGGGATTACTTTATCTTTTGCTGAACGAAACAGCACCCTGGGCATATTCAACGTGTCACTGCTTAAATATCCGAACATGGAAATTGCGGCGCCTGAAATCATGATGGTCAAACCCAAAGGTCCCATGATCCTTTTTGCAACTTCTGCTAATGGCGCATCTTTATAATTTGGGAACGAATCACCAATTATTCCCTGAGAAACCAACTGAACTGCAATATAGAGCAATAGGATTATCATGAAGCTCAACAGGATGGCTTTTGGTACCGTTTTCCTTGGATTTTTAACTTCTCCTCCTACGCTTAAACTGCTTTCAGCACCCTGAAAGGCAAAGAATAAAATGAGCGATATTTTTCCAATATCACTAAATGCAGGGATTTCGTGCCATGTTAGATTATCAAACACCATTCGGGTCGAGCCCCAGATCACCAATAGCAACAGAGGTGCAAGCTTAGCAATGGTGGTGAGTTTCACGAGCGTGATTCCTTTCTTAACGCCAATAACATTCGTAATTGCCAGGCCGGAAAAAATGGCTATGAAGAAAGCGATTCTCACCAACTGATCGTTAAAAATGGGAAATAAATAGGCTAATGTACCGGCAAGGGCATTGGCCACTGCTGCTGTCGCCATCAAAGAGGTGCCAAAAATCAATAAGTTAGTGGCCAAAAAACCGAAATATTTTCCAAATGCAATTTCAATGTAGGCATAGGCTCCACCAGTAACATTGATTTTACTCCCAAGTTCAGCAAAACCAAGCATGATTAAAGTGATGAGGAATCCACAAAAAAGATAGGCCAGTATGCCTGCTGAGCCTAATCCTTCGCTTACCAATGCTGGCAACACAAAAATTCCGGAACCAATTACAACATTGATGATATTGGCCGTCAATCCCCAAAACCCGATTTCTCTTTTTAATCCTTCTTCAGTATTCATTTAAAAAAATATTATTGTTATCCACACATGTTCGATTTGCCTGGATACCTTATTAAACTTAAAATAGGTCTTCTGTTTATTTGGTCAACTGATGATAAAACAGCTTCAATTCCTCTTTTCTGTAATTCTCAAGATTGTGCCACCTGATCCCCTGGATTGCCCCTTCAAGTGCATAAAGCATATTGATGCAGGTGTCGTTTTTATCAAAGGTGTGAATTTTGATGATGGCATTTTCACTGCCGGTATTTTTTAATTCAAACTCATTTGTGATTCCTACGTTAGTCAGCTTTTCGGCAAGTGTTTTTCCTATATTGGGGAGTTTTGTTAAGGGCAGTGCATCCATATATTTTGCTTTTTAAAAGAATTTTCAAACAGATAAATTTCAAAATTATTTCATATAGCGAATTTACCAAAAATTAACGTGAGTTCGATATAAGAAACCATTAAAATACAGACTTTCGAAATCATAAGCGTTTTAGTAAATTAAGATATAAGATGTTAGACTTTAGATGTTAGAAATTAGACACAACCTGCCGGCAGTGTATTTCTTCATAATATAGGTAACAATTATTTTTAGATTTTTAATGCTAAGAAATTAAGAATATTTATCCTTTGCACCTTAAGAAGAATAAAAAATAAGAAGTCCTTCACAATAAGGTTCTAATAAAACTTTTAGAATATTTTTTGTTTTGTTTTCTGTGCTTTTCCTTGATACTTCGAAAAAAGCTCAGTATAAATTCCAAGCACCAAACCTGCCTGCCGAAACGCAGTACAGGCAGGAATCAAGTCTGACAGACCTAAAAAACAAGCTCTATTCCTTGTATTGCTTGTCGCGATCCAAGCCGTTTTGATCTTTGTCTTTTTATATATCTTATCTTTTTTAATTTGTCGATTATTCAAAATTCGATTTTTGTTAAATCTTATGGATCGCTTGAATAGCCTTCCCAATAATACTTCGGAAAGGGCTTGTAATTTTTATGTCTGAAGGACATTATAAGTTTTGTTAATGTTCTTTATTGAATAAAAAATAATTCATTGGCGCAGCTATAGGGCGGTGTGAATATGGTGCAGGCCATGAAGCTTGTTCGTTCATAAAAAGTCAATTGCACCTTAATCTATAAATTGGAACATGCTGATCATAGCTGATATTCACAAGACTTTCTTTGTTTCGTTTCTTTGGTCACAAAGAAATGAAAGGGAAACTGTTACCTAAATTTACAGTTTGGTTTAATAATTAAAATAGAACTTTTAAGCAAATTATCAAAAATGCCGATTTGTTACCAGAATTATGAAATAAGACACGGCCGCAGGCAGGGATTCCAGATTCAAGACACGAGATTCAAGAACCATCTGTTTATATCTTTAAAAGTGGAAAGTATAGCTGACTCTTTTAAGAGAATGATATCATGACTTTACAAATGAAAGGATCATGGATAATGTGTGAATGATGTAACTTATTTACAGTATTTTGTAAAGGATTTGATTGCCATAGTTAGTAGCTTTAGCGCATGAAAATTTCCAAACATTTGCCGGCTTTAAATAATTGGAAATTTAAGTGTCCTGTCATGAACCTGAATTCATTTTGTAAAATTCTACTTGGGACAGTCGCTTTTTTGCTATTAATTATTTTATTCACAACTGTTTTTGTTGAACCCTGGGTTAGAAAAAAAATACAAACAGCATTCAATGAGAAGAATAAAAATTATATCGTTGTAGTTGACAAAGTTCATCTTGTATTGATCAGACCGGGGATAGAGCTTAAGAATATTACAATCTATTCAAAAAGGATGCATGAAAATCTCAGGGAATTAAAAGTAGAGATCGCGTTTATGAAATTTAGCGGGATAGACCTTGTAAATGCCATCTTTAGCAAGAAGCTCAACATTAGGAAAATAATTGTTTCCGACAGTCGGATTATAGGTGCAGTTCGATTTCCTGAAGAAGCTGAACTACAATTGGTTTCGGCATTCAATATGAGGATTGGAAGCATTACATTTAATAAAATTTATTGTTTTCTGAAAAATGCTTCAACATTCGGGGCTTATTCCGTAAAAGAAGGTGTTTTAAAGTTGTGGAATGTCGAAGTTAAGAAAAAGGATACCATAAGTCCCGGCATCATTAAACAGTTTGATTTCAAAGCGGAGGAACTAAAGAAGGTTTCGGCAGATAACATGCATACATACACTGTTAATGGCATTGTTTATTCATCCTCTTCTAACACTTTAGCGATAGATAAATTCACGCTTCAACCGAATTATACCGATTATGATTTCACTTCACGGTATGTGTTTCAAAAAGAGCGTATTGAAGCCAGTTTCAGCCATATTTTTGTTCACGGTTTTTCAGCCATTGCTTATTTAAATGATAAAAATCTGGTAAGTTCCTATATCGAAATCGGGAAATTGGATATGAATATTTTTCGTGATAAACGAAAGGAGTTTAAGCGAAGGAACAAACCTGCATTTCAGGAGATGATATACAACTATCCCGGCCTTATACAAATTGATTCGATTGGCCTTTTAACCGGAAATGTATGTTATACTCAACATCCTGATAAGGCAAATAAACCCGGAAGTTCAAGCTTTAATGAGATCCATGCGAAAATTTACAAGATCACAAACGATGCTGTTTACAAAACAGAAAGCGCATTTTTGAAACTGAGGGCCGATGCATTATTCATGGGGAAAAGCAGGATGGATATTGTATTAAAAGCGAAAATATTCGATGAGCAGAACACCTTCTCAGTGAATGGGACCTTTTCGGAAATGGAAACGAATACATTGAATTCGGTGCTTGAAAATAATGCTTTTATATCTGTAAAGGCAGGTAAATTAGATGAAATGAATTTCAGCTTTATGGCAAACAACTCAAATGCAACCGGTAAAATGACCATGCTTTATCATGGGTTGAAAATTGAACTTATTAATAAAAGGACCGATGAACCTACTGCCATTAAAGAGAAGATCATGTCAATTTTCGCCAACATGAAAATCATCGATTCGAATCCGGTTCCGGGTAAAGAAGTAAGAGAGGGGCTAATTTATTATGAAAGAGAGCCTGAACGCTTTCTTATGAATTATTGCTTCAAATCCATAGTGTCCGGAATTAAATCCAGCCTTGGTGAAGGTTCAAAGTAAAGAAAAAAATTGAAAGATTAAATGGAGCATCAGGTAGAAATGTCCTCAATGCTTACGATTACAAAATAGATGATGTGAGGCTCCCGATTTTCGGGACAAAGCTATGCTTACTTATTACGAAAAAATTGCCCCATCCCGATGTATCGGGAAACCGCTGTATACGAGACCTCCCGAAACTTCGGGATACAGTGGTCCCGACCCTTTGGGTACGGGATAAATAGTGAGAGGCGCACTCCGTCAGTGTTTACTGGCGAAGCCGTCTACTCGATTAGCCGCTGGCATTTTTATTTAGAATCTAACAAGTCATTCAAATTAATTATTTTACTGCCATTTTTTTCGTAATAATTCAGCATT
>PHDM01000167.1 GCA_002840985.1 Bacteroidetes bacterium HGW-Bacteroidetes-17 | reverse complement strand
CATCATCGCAGAAAGTATTGACCTTAAACCTATAGATAAGGAACTCATCTCAAAACCTAAAAAAGGGAAAAAAACCACAAGGGAAGAATTTAAGAAAATAGTAGAGGAAAAAACCAAAGAAATGGGTGGAGAATCAGGTGGTGGTACTTTTATAATGAGGATACAACACTAATCTTTCTAATCATTAAGCTAAGTTTAAATAACAGACATCCCGTTTGGACGGGATAATCCCGGATAAAAAATTCATATTGAAAATTAATTCAACTTTTAATAATAATTATAGACTAATGAAGAACTTACTGGCTTTTTTAATATTACTTAGCAGTAGCGTTGCATACTCACAACAAACAACCCTTCAGGGAAACTTGCTTGATGAACAAGGAACACCTCTGATCTATGCAACAGCAGTACTGCTAAACCCTGCAGATTCAACGATGGCATATTATGGCATCACCAATGAAGAGGGCCTTTTTTTAATCAAAGACATTAAAAAGGGGAAATACATTTTACAAACCGGATTTACGGGTTACAATTCCTATTTTAAGGAGATTGATTATCCGCTTCCATCAGGTAATGATCTGGGTGTAATTGTCATGAACCCTAAATCCAATCTTTTAGATGAAGTGCAAATTAATGCAGACAGAATCCCTCTTTTGATTAAAAAAGATACCGTTGAATATATTGCAAATTCATTTAAAACAAAAACGGATGCTGTTGCCGAAGATTTGCTGAAAAAATTACCCGGCGTCGAAGTTGATCGTGCCGGTAACATAAAAGCCCATGGAGAAAATGTACAGCGTGTACTGGTAGATGGAAAAGAATTTTTCAGCAATGATCCTACCGTAGCGACCAAAAACTTACCGGCCAATTCAGTGGATAAGGTTCAGGTTTACAATAAAAAATCCGACGAATTTGAATTGTCGGGGATTGATGATGGAAGTTATTCAAAAACCATTAACCTGATCTTGAAAGAAGGTAAAAAAACAGCCTATTTTGGAGATGTTACTGCAGGATACGGATCCGATGGCCGTTATCAGGTCGGCGCAAAATTATTCCGGTTTACCAAAACGCATCAGTTTGCAGCTTTAGGAATGTTAAACAATATCAATAAAGCAGGTTTTTCATTTCAGGATTACCTTGAATTTCAAGGCGGGCTCCAAAGTCTGATGTCAGGTGGCGGCGGATCTGCTCACATCGGCCTTGATGATGATAGTGGCATTCCGGTGGACTTCGGACAAAGTGTTAACGGACTTGTGAACACAGGTGCAGCTGGTTTAAATTTCACACGCGAAGCACGATTAAATAACCGATTTAATGTGAGTTATTTAGGCAACGGTTCCAATAAAACACTGGAAGAATCTACCTATACTCAAAACTTTTCTGAAAACGGAAATTTCATTCAGAACGGTGAATTGGATCAGGATACAAAAAACCGTGTTCACCGTTTGAATTATAACTGGAGAAACCGCATTGACAGCACTCAAAACCTGACTATGTTCGGCGGTGTAAGCCTGAACAATGGTTCAAGTAATAAGAATTCATTTACTGAAAGCTTTTCGAATGATGTGCTGATGAATGATTTATACAGCACAAGTACCGATAAATCAAATGGGGTGAGTGCCAATACCAGGGCAACCTATTTAAAAACCGGCAATGGCAATTGGAAGCTTTTTAAATTCAATGGAAATGTTTCGCATAGCCAAAGTCTTTCTAAAACTGAGTGGGAAAATATCACCCGTTTTTTAAGTGTTAACGAACAATATTTTGATAACCGTTATCAGGAAGATGAAACCGCAAAAACCGACTATTCTGCAAATGTATCTGCAACCTTAAAACTGAGCAGCCTATTGTATTTGGTTCCTACCCTTGTGACAGGAGTAACCGATGAATCATTAAATCGCATCCTTGCACTCAATAGTGCGGATGATGCAATTGCGGAACTTAGCCCTGATTTTAGCCGACAATACATGTATTTGCGTCCGGGTCTTTCTTTTAAAAGAAATACACAGAAAACACAATTAGATTTGACAGCCAGAGTTGAAACCTTGAAATTAAAAAACACCCTTAATAGCGTTGTAACTGAAGATAATAACTATTTTTATTTTCTGCCAACTTTCTCATGGCAATATGAATATAGTACGGGTAAAAGGCTATCATTCAATTACAATTCCAGTTTGAATGCCCCTTCAGCCCGTCAATTATTACCGGTAGCAAATACATTCAACACGCTGCAACAATCATTCGGAAATAGTAAATTGAAACCGGAATACAGTAACAATGTGCGTTTTAGTTGGCTGATGTTCGATCAGTTTTCCCAAACCTCCATTTTTGCCAGTGCAAGTGGGACTTATACCCGTGATAAAATAAATTTTTCCAGGACTATTCTTGAAAATTTATCACAAAAGGTCAATTTAATCAATGTTGATAATGACTACAGGGCCAATGCCAATCTCGATTTTTCGACCCCGATCAGGAAACTTGGAATTGATATCAATGCGCGCATAAGCGAAAGTTGGAATCGGGGAATCAGTTATGTAAATGAGGTTGAAAATGTAAACACAAATTTCAGCCACACCTTTAGTATTACAATTAATAACCGTAAAAAAGAAAAATGGGATTTAATGATTGGCGGACGAATCCAGATTTCGGATGCGAAGTATTCGGTTCAGGAATCATTAAACCGGACCTACACAAATATGAGCGGATATTCTGATATAAGCTTTACACCGAGTGATAAATGGCACTTTTCATTTTCGGCCGATATCACCCGTTATGATGAGGAAAGCTTTGGAGATGCTGTTAATATTCCGATACTCAGATCAGAAATTAGTCATTATTTCTTAAAAAACAATAGAGGTTCACTTACTTTTGAAGTATTTGATATACTGGATAAAAACAAAGGGCTGGAACGCATCAGTGAACTAAATTATTTACTTGAACGTACCACGAATGTGTTGAGAAGATATGCCATGTTGACCTTTAAGTACCGACTCAATAAATTTGAAAAACCGTCTTCAGGAATTCAAATAAAAATGAATAGAAGATAGAAAAAAGAGACTGTCTAAAAAGCAAAAAGTAACTCAAAATAGTCACATCGACTTCCTGCCTGCTTCTGCAGGCAGGAAGTCGAGATGTTTGATCATCAATAGGCTCTGGATTTCGACATTTATCCGTCTCTCGCAGAAGCTCAACCTGACATAAAAAACTGACTTTTGAGACAGCCTCTTTCTTTATGCCCAATATTAGTTGAAACACTTTAGCTAAATCTAAAAAAATTGTATATTTAGTCCTTCTTTTGCACCAAAGAAATTTTTTTGTCTGATTAATTCAACCTAATTAAAAAGCAATGATTAGAAATTTTTTATTGGTGGCCTTTCGCAATCTCTGGAAAACCAAATTATTCTCACTGATCAATATTCTAGGACTAACCATTGGAATGACTGCCTGTTTGCTGATTCTGGTTTATGTTCATTACGAAAAAAGCTATGATCGTTTTTATGACAAGAGTAGCGAAATCTACAGATTGCGCTATGAACGTGTGAGTGAAACAGGTGAAGCCGTTCGCTTTGCTTCTTGCTGCCCTCCGGCTGCCCCAAGAATACGTGAGCAATTCCCTGAAGTGGAAATTGTTGCCCGCTGCTTTACCCGTCAGGCTACTTTCACCTACGATGATGAACATAAGTTCATTGAGGATAATAACTATTTTGTTGAGCAAGAATTCTTTGACATTTTTAATCTTGAATTCATTGCCGGCGATCCAAAAAAAGGGATTAGTGAAGCCAACACCTGCTATATTTCCGAATCGATTGCCTTAAAGTATTTTGGCGACCAAAATCCCATTGGTAAAACGTTGAGCCGCGACAATAAACTGAATTTTAAAGTTAACGGTGTTTTTAAAGATTTCGCTGAAAATACACATATGAAAATAGATATTGCCTTGTCGTATCCAAATTTATGGGACGTTTATGGCAAAGAGATTGAAAACTCGTGGGGCGATAGTGGATTTTATACTTTTTTCATTTTGATTCCCGGTACCGATATGGAGGCTTTTAAAGTTAAACTTGCTAATTTGGTGGAAACGGAATTTGGGGAAGCTTTACGGCATTACAAACTTACCTGTGAACTGATCCCACAAAAGCTTACCGACATTCATCTAAATTCAAATTTCCAACAGGAATTAAAAGTGAATGGAGATAAGCAAACCGTAAATTTCCTCTTTATCATAGCGCTATTCATTATTATTATAGCCTGGGTTAATTATATTAATTTATCCACAGCACGTTCTTTAACAAGGGCAAAAGAAGTTGGACTTCGCAAAGTGGTTGGTGCTGCAAGAACACAATTAATGGTCCAGTTTTTTGTGGAAACCTTAATTTTAAATTCTATAGCCCTGATATTGGCAGTTGGCTTAATGGAAATTCTTCGTCCGATATTTAGCCAAATCACAACAATCCCGATAAATTTCATCCTTTTTAACCAAATTTGGTTTTGGATTATTTTAATCATTCTATTTTTTGTTGGGGTATTTCTTTCCGGATTATATCCTGTTTTGGTATTAAGTTCGTTTAAACCAATTTTTGCATTGAAAGGGAAAATTGGCATTTCAACCAAAGGGATCAATCTTCGAAAAGCTTTAGTTGTATTTCAGCTCATCATGGCTTTAATATTGATCACCTCAACCCTGACCGTTTTTAAGCAAATTTCATACATGCAAAATCAATCGTTGGGGATTTCGATTGAAAATGTTATTGCCGTTAGGGCTCCTCGAATTAGGGATAATGCAAGTATCGGTACAAAGATGGCTTCGTTCAAAGAGGATTTGATTAAAAACCCAAACATACGCAAAGTAAGTGTGGTAACTGAAATACCGGGCCGACAGATTTATTGGGATGCAGGAGGAATTATGCCGGCCGGAACACAGGATAGCAAAAATTATCAAATCGTTGGGATTGATTATGATTTTGCGGATCTGTTTGAAGTTGAACTCGCTGCGGGCCGGAATTTTTCAAAAGATTTTGTTACCGACGAAAACCAGGCTTTGATTTTTAATGAAACCGCAGTAAGATGGATGGGATTTGCTGATGCGGAAAATGCAATTGGACAACGGGTTGATTATTGGGGAAACATTTATAATATCATTGGCGTATTTAAAGATTATCATCAACAATCACCCAAACAGGATTATGAGCAACACATATATCGATATTTACCAACTGGAAGGGATGTGAGAGGAATGATCGCTATCAAAATTGGAGATCAAAACGTCAAGGAAACAATTAACTACATCCAGAATCTTTATGATGAATTTTTCCCCGGCAACCCTTTCGAAGTCGTTTTTGTAAAAGATTATTATGAAGCACAATACAAGTCGGAACGCATGTTTGGAACCGTCTTTGGCATTTTTGCCATACTCGCGATAGTC
>PHDM01000166.1 GCA_002840985.1 Bacteroidetes bacterium HGW-Bacteroidetes-17 | reverse complement strand
CAATTTAGGTTTGACCTGTGATCCCTTGCAAGGGTATGTTCAAATTCCTTGCATCGAACGAAATGCCTTCGCGGCTGTTAAGGCATGGGAATGCGCAGTATATGCCTTATTATCAGATGGCGTTCACAAAGTTAGTTTTGATGAAGTGGTTGATACCATGATGCAAACAGGAAAGGACTTGCAGGATGCTTACAAGGAGACCAGTTTAGGTGGATTAGCGAGATTTTGGCGACCCAAAATTGAACGAGGCTAGTTCAAAAATGATGAATGATGAATGATGAATGATGAATGAATAATCAAAAATAAAGAATCAAAAATAAAAAATTAGATGAAACTCAACATTAAAAAAGTTCTTGTTCTGGGTTCGGGAGCCCTCAAAATCGGTGAGGCCGGCGAATTTGACTATTCAGGTTCGCAAGCTTTAAAAGCATTAAAAGAAGAGGGTATTGAAACCGTTCTGATTAATCCCAATATTGCCACCGTTCAAACTTCCGAAAAAATTGCAGATAAAATTTACTTCCTGCCTGTTACACCTTTCTTCGTTGAAAAGGTTATTAAAAAGGAAAAACCACAAGGTATATTATTGGCATTTGGAGGGCAAACGGCATTAAACTGCGGTATTGAATTATTTAAACAGGATATTTTAAAAAACAATAATGTTGAAGTATTAGGTACACCTATCCAGGCAATTATGGATACCGAAAACAGGGAGAGTTTTGTTAACAAATTAAATGAAATTGAGGTCATATCAGCACGAAGTTTTGCCGTAAATACGGTTGAGGATGCAATTTTAGCAGTACGAAAATTGGGATTTCCCGTAATTATAAGAGCCGCATATACTTTAGGTGGACAAGGCAGTGGTTTTTGCAATACTGAAGATGAACTAAGGGTAATGTCTGAAAAAGCATTTGCTTATTCTAACCAGATTTTGGTTGAAGAATCGCTGAAAGGTTGGAAAGAAGTAGAATACGAAGTAGTGCGGGATGCCTATGATAATTGCATCACGGTTTGTAATATGGAGAATTTTGATCCATTGGGAATTCATACCGGAGAAAGTATTGTGGTTGCACCTTCACAAACTCTTACCAATTCTGAATATCATAAACTACGACAGCTTTCAATCAAGATCATTCGGCACATCGGAATTGTTGGTGAATGTAATGTTCAATATGCCCTTGATCCTAATTCTGAAGATTATCGGGTTATTGAAGTTAACGCCAGATTATCCAGGTCAAGCGCACTTGCTTCAAAAGCCACAGGGTATCCACTTGCTTTTGTTGCTGCAAAACTAGCACTGGGCTTTGCGCTTCCCGACATCAAAAATGCGGTCACAAAAACAACTTCTGCCTTCTTCGAACCTTCATTAGATTACATCGTTTGTAAAATTCCTCGCTGGGATCTGGGAAAATTCCTGGGTGTTTCAAAAGAAATTGGCAGCAGCATGAAAAGTGTAGGAGAAGTGATGGCTATCGGAAGAAATTTTGAGGAGGCTATTCAGAAGGGCCTGCGTATGATAGGCCAGGCTATGCATGGATTTGTTGACAATAAAGAAATTCAGGTTGATGACATTGAGATGGAATTGAGTCGGCCAACCGATATGCGCATCTTTGTAATTGCAATGGCCATGCAGAAAGGTTGGAGTGTTGAAAAAATTCATCAACTCACAAAAATTGACCGATGGTTCTTAGAAAAACTTCAAAATATCGTTGACATTAACGTAAATGTTGCTACATACAATAGCTTAAAAGAAGTACCGATTAATCTCTTTAAAAAGGCCAAACAAGCAGGATTTTCCGATTTTCAATTGGGACGTTCAATCTTGAAGGGAAATTTTGAAGGTTCGGATAAGCAGATCCTGGAGATAAGAAACTTCAGGAAATCTCATCAAATAATCCCGGTTGTAAAACAAATAGATACCCTGGCTGCAGAATATCCGGCTCAAACTAATTATCTCTACCTTACTTATAATGGTGAATTCAATGATATTGAATATGAAAATGATGGTCGATCGGTCATTGTTCTCGGCTCAGGAGCGTATCGGATTGGAAGCAGTGTTGAGTTCGACTGGTGCAGCGTTAACGCATTGGAAACAGTTAAAGAACAGAAATACCGATCGGTAATGATCAACTATAATCCTGAAACAGTAAGTACGGATTATGATATTTGCGATCGCTTATATTTTGATGAGCTTTCATTTGAACGAGTAATGGACATCGTCGATTTAGAAATACCAAAAGGTGTGATTGTTTCTGTAGGTGGGCAAATCCCTAATAATCTGGCTATTCGACTTCATAACCAGCAAGTACCTATATTAGGTACCTCTCCTGAATCTATCGACCGGGCTGAGAATCGTTATAAATTCTCTCAGATGCTGGATACTTTAGGAGTAGATCAACCTGAATGGAAGGAATTGAGTAGTGTTACAGATGTTTTTGAATTCACCGAAAAAGTTGGGTTTCCAGTAATGGTTAGGCCATCCTATGTTCTTTCCGGTGCAGCGATGAATGTAGTTTCGAACAAGGAAGAATTGGAGCATTTTTTAAACTTAGCAGCCAATGTATCTAAAAAATATCCGGTGGTTGTTTCTAAATTCATGGAAAACACCAAAGAAATTGAAATGGATGCAGTGGCAGACAAAGGGAAAGTGTTGGCTTATGCAATTTCCGAACACATCGAATTTGCCGGAGTTCACTCTGGAGACGCAACAATGATGTTTCCTCCTCAAAAAGTTTATGTTGAAACCATCCGTAGAATTAAAAAAATAACGAATCGGATCGCTGCGGAACTTAATATTTCAGGTCCTTTCAATATTCAATACTTAGCTAAGGACAACGACATTAAAGTAATAGAGTGCAATCTAAGGGCATCCCGAAGTCTTCCTTTTGTTTCAAAAGTATTAAAAACAAACTTTGTGGATTTAGCAACTAAGATCATGCTGGATATTCCTGTTGAAAAGCCTGATAAATCATTATTTGATTTAGAATACATTGGAGTGAAAGCACCTCAGTTTTCCTTTTCCCGATTGGCGAAAGCAGATCCTGTTTTAGGAGTGGATATGTCATCAACAGGTGAAGTTGGATGTATAGGTGAAGATTATTACGAAGCCATCCTCAAATCAATGCTTTCAGTTGGATACAATATTCCTAAGAAAAACATTCTATTATCAACAGGGCCCTCACGATCGAAAACTGAACTGGTTAATAGTGCCAGATTATTGGTGGAGAATGGTTATAATTTGTTCGCAACCAAAGGCACAGCTAAGTTTTTGGCAGACAATGATATTCAATCCACGATTTTATTTTGGCCCGATTCGAAAGAAAAGCCAAATACCATCGATTATATTCGAGAGCATAAACTTGATTTGATCATCAATATCCCTAAAAATTTAAGTCAGGATGAATTGTACAACGATTATCATATTCGTCGAGCGGCCGTCGATCATAATGTCCCGCTTATTACCAATGCCCGTTTAGCGAGTGCCTTTATCATCGCATTTTGCAAATACACGATGGATGACATTACGATTAAAAGTTGGGATGAGTATAAGATTAATTAATTTGAAAATCTGTCGCCTACAAACTGGTGTGACATTTTGAAAATGCGCAAACCGAGGGATGGCGTCCCCTTCGGAGAAGCCATCCCTCTATTCGATTAATATTTCATAATTTCAATTTTATAGAAGTATAAAAATTCCTATTTTTGACAAAACTTAAACCCACATATGAAAAACAGAAGTTTAGTATCCATCGAAGATTTCAGCAAAGAAGAATGGCTTAAAATACTTGATCTTGCCGAAGAATTTGAGAAAAATCCAAAACAAAGAATATTAGAAGGAAATGTAATCGCAACCCTGTTTTTTGAACCTTCAACACGTACGCGCCTAAGTTTTGAAAGTGCAGCTTCTTATTTAGGAGCCAAAGTAATAGGATTCTCTGATGCATCCTCTTCAAGTGTTAAAAAAGGAGAGTCGTTAAACGACACGATTCTTACGGTGAGCAATTATTCGGATATTATAGTTATGCGACATCCCCGTGAAGGTAGTGCACGTTACGCAAGTGAGGTTTCCCCGGTTCCAATTATCAATGCCGGTGATGGGGCCAACCAGCATCCCAGTCAAACCTTATTGGATTTATATTCCATCAGAAAAACACAAGGCAGACTTGATAATATTCATATTACTTTTGTAGGAGACTTAAAGTATGGCAGAACTGTTCACTCTTTAGTCATTGCCTTATGTAATTTCAATGCCATTTTTCATTTCGTTTCACCACCGGAGCTAAAATTACCCAGTTATGTAAAACGACATATTAAAGATGCAAAATTAAGATACTATCAATATACTGATCTGACCGAAGCAATTCCTAAAACTGACATATTATATATGACACGAATTCAAAAGGAACGCTTCTCTGATCCAATTGAATATGAAAAAGTAAAGAATGCATATATTTTAAGAAACAGCATGTTGGAAGAAGCCAAAGAAAGCATGAAAGTATTACATCCATTACCACGAGTAAACGAAATTACCCAAGATGTAGATGCAAATCCCATGGCATATTATTTTCAACAAGCTCAAAATGGAGTTTACGTCCGTCAAGCAATATTAACCTCAATCCTTGGTGTAAAATGAGTGATTTAAGAAAAGAATTAAAAGTATCAGCCATTGAAAATGGTACGGTAATAGATCATATTCCTGCCAAAAGTTTGTTTCAGGTAGTTAAAATATTAAAGCTGAACGCCATTCCAAACCAAATTCTGTTTGGGAATAACTTGCAAAGTCAGAAATATGGAACCAAAGGCATCATCAAAGTAAACGATAAATACTTTGAGGCTCAGGAATTGAATAAAATTGCACTTGTTGCTCCCTCAGCTACACTGATTGTGATTAAAGACTTTACGGTAGTTTATAAAAAGAATGTCGAGCTACCTAAAACCATCAAACAATTTGTAAAATGCGTCAACCCAAATTGTATCACGAATAACGAAAACATTGAAACAAAATTTGATGTTCACATTGATGAAGAAGGTCAACCAAAATTAAGATGTAACTATTGTGAAAAATTTACAGCCAAAGATAACATGGTATTTATTTAAGAGCTTACAATAAATATTTTAGGGCTTCCCAAAAAGGAAGCTCTTTTTGTATAAAGCAATATGCATCCGAAAAACAAATACATAAAAGATTTAATTGCCAGAGGAGAGCATCAACAATTAGATTTTAAGTTCGAAATCACAGATTCTAAAAAAATAGCACGAACGCTTTCCGCGTTTTCCAATACGGATGGTGGCACCTTATTAATAGGTGTAAAAGATAATGGTTCGATTACAGGTATCAATTCAAGTGAAGAATACCATATGCTTGAAGCTGCTGCTGACATGTATTGTACCCCTTCTATTTCTTTTCAAGCCAAAGAATGGATTGTTGATGGTAAACCAATTTTAGAAATTAAGATTGCCAAGCGTACCGGTATTCCGCATAAAGCACCGAATCA
>PHDM01000165.1 GCA_002840985.1 Bacteroidetes bacterium HGW-Bacteroidetes-17 | reverse complement strand
CCAATTCTACCCCATTGTCTTTCGTTTTTCACTTTAATATGTTGATATCTTATGCTTAGGTGAGAATTCATCACTTAAATATGTTCTATTTTTATGAATGATATTAACTTTCACATACTGAAATTCATTGAATAAGTAATAAAACCTGATATTTCTCATTTTGGGATTATTTCCATATTTGGACCCTGATTGTCATTTTGGGTATTTTTTGATTGATAATATTTTTACATATACAACAATGACAGGTATTTACATAATTGGCACGCACTTTGTTTGAAGAAAATAATCTAAAATTAACTGAAATTATTAAAAAACATAAAAGATAAAATGATTAAAACCAAATATTATGTTAAAAAGAAATGTAGTAGTACTATTAGTTATAACAATCTATTTATCATCATGTCAAAAATTTAATAATGACAACAACAAAACTAAAGATGGGCTTGAAATGGAAAATCTTATCATTGCCGATCAATTTAATTATGAAACCGCTACAACTGTTACTTTTGAAATAAAGACCAAAACCAATAATAATGATCCTTTACCCAATGTGAGGATTGATGTTTATACTTCAGATCCAGATGAAGATGGAGTGCTTATTTTTAGTGGGATAACCAATGAAAATGGAATTTTCACTCGTGAATATGAGTTACCCTCCTATTATACTGAAATTGTTATTAGCACTCCGTATATCGGTTTACAACAAATAGCCCATGTCGCAATAAGCAACAATCATATAACCCATACCTTTGGTGGAGCACAACCCTCCACTAAAAACACATTAAAAACAGAAATTGCTAATCTTAAAGCTAGTAATGCCTTTACTTATCTTGGCACTTATAATTCATTAGGTGTACCAAATTATCTGGAAACTATAGGTGATATAATAGATGCAGATTTGCTGAATGACATCAATAATACTTTACCTGAAAGGATCAGATTACCTGAAGGCCATCCCCAATACTTTAACCCTAATAACAGGTATGATATTTCTTTAATCGAACCATGTAACGTTTATGTAACCTTTGTTCATGAAGGTGCTGACTACAAAAATACCTTAGGTTTTTATGTTTATGATACAGATAATCCTCCTGCAACAATAAATGATATTAATGAAGTCACCATTATTTTCCCTAACACCTCCTATTCCAATTCAGGTGGAGGATTAGCTTCAGGAAATAAAGTAAAGATTGGGCAATATCCTGCCAATAAATCGATTGGATGGGTTCTACTGCAAAACTCCTGGAATCAGGGCACCATATCAAGCAGCGCCGCAAGATTTTACGCTAACCCTAATTTTAACCCCGAAAGCAATACATCATTAAAACAACATACTGTTTTATTAAACGATCTGGGCAGGAATTTGATTTTACTTGGATTTGAAGATATAAACAGAGCAAACAGTGGATGTGATCATGATTTTAATGATGCTGTTTTTTATATCACGGTCGACCCGATTCAAGCCGTTGATTTATCTGATCTGCCTTCTGTTGATTATACAGGTAATGATCAGGACTCTGATGGGGTTAAAGATGAATTCGACGATTATCCACAAGATCCTGAAAAGGCATTTGATAATTATTTCTTTGCATTAGATACATACGGAACACTTGCATTCGAAGATATGTGGCCTTCTACAGGTGATTATGATTTTAACGATTTGGTGATTGATTACAACTTCAACCAAATTACGAACGCGAACAATGCAGTGGTTGAAATTTATGGCGAATTTATTTTAAAAGCATTTGGAGCAAGTTACCATAATGGTTTTGGTATTGATCTGGGTATTAACCCAAATCTAATTTCCAATGTTAGCGGGTACAAACTGCAGGAAGACTGGCCGAGCATTAATGCAAAAGGACTTGAAAATAATCAGACAAATGCGGTTGTTCTTATTTTTGATGATACCTATAATTTAATGACCAGAACCGGAGGGATTGGTGTCAATACGGATCTAGCGCAATCCTACGTTACACCTGACACTACAAGAATACACATTACATTTAATCAGCCTGTCGCACTTTCAAGTATTGGAGTTCCACCATACAATCCATTTATGATTGTAAATCAAAATCGCGGACATGAAATCCATTTACCTGATCACGCTCCAACCGATTTGGTTGACGCTACTTTGTTTAAAACAATGCGAGATGATTCAAATGCAGCAACTGGAAGATATTATAAAACAACAAACAACTTACCCTGGGCCATAAAAATTATTGAGCAGTTCGACTATCCAATTGAGAAAGCTGAAATATTAAATGCCTATCCAAAGTTTGCTGATTGGGCAGAAAGCGGAGGAACGATTTATAACGATTGGTATAAAGAAATAATTGGGTATAGAAATGAGAACTATATTTATCATAAATAGAATTATAATTTAAACTGTATTTGCATTTTAAAAACACTAATCACTTTAAGAAGGATGAAAATATCAAAAAATTTGTTTGGAATTGCCATTATCATTATGATAAGCTTATCTGGTTGTAT
Organism: Bacteroidetes bacterium HGW-Bacteroidetes-17; assembly: GCA_002840985.1. GTDB lineage: Bacteria > Bacteroidota > Bacteroidia > Bacteroidales. The sequence goes on along the minus strand of PHDM01000165.1, from coordinate 3,035 downwards.
GAAGCATGAGAGTACGTTACCTAAGTCGGATAGAACAATGGATAATTTAAATGTACCGGATGGGTTCAACTTCAAAAGTGTAAAGGAAATTGAAATTGAAATAAATATGCCAGATTCAGTTGATTTCTCAGTGCTAAGAAGCCGTTTTGACATATTTACCTCAGATCCGGAAGAAGGTGGAAAACTCATCAACTCGGCCAGTTTTGATACGGATGGTCATTACAAAGGAATTATTAGGGTTCCTACTTCCATCAACGAAATATTTATTAAAACAATTGCTGGCAATGTAATGGCAAGCCTACCTATTGCCGGCCAAAAATCAAGTGGGGTGATTATTGATTTTGGTGATAATTATGGCTATCAGGCTCCGGATACAGTTGTAAATTCAATAAAATCTCAATTTATTTCACTAAACCAACTTAAGCAAACATATGCCGGCACTAATATTATAGGAAATGGAGATTTCAATTCTAATGATTTTGGAGGAATTGCATACTGGAGTACCCTCCATCCTGTTGATCAAAAATGGTATTTTACAAATTACTACTATTATGGTACAATGGAATGGTTTAATGACGGAGGTAATGGAAGGATTAGAACCCCTCTAAGAAACTCAAATGGATCAGCATACAGTGGTGGTGCCTCACAATGGATAAATGCCACGGCAGGGGATGTTATTACTTTAACAGCGGATATCAAGAGCGATGGAGGGTCAAATCTTTATTCATATCTTTACCTTATCCCCAGAAACAGTAATGGTACTGTGCTTGCTTATTATAATTTATATTACTCGAATCCTTCAACAAATTGGAAAACAAAAACACTTGTTGCATCTATGCCTTACGGTACCGCAACTTGTCAGGTTTTGCTTTGGAACAATGATTACAATAATAATAGTCGAATTTATTATGACAATGTAATTGTGACCGGTCCGGTGACCGACGCCGATGGAGACGGGGTTTCTGATGAAGATGATGATTATCCAAACGATGCAACCCGGGCTTTCAATATTTACTATCCTGATGCCAATACAATGGGTTCTTTCGCTTTTGAGGATAACTGGCCAGGAAAAGGAGATTACGATTTTAATGATGTAGTCGTCGACTATCAGTATAAGCAAATAGTTAATTCAGCCAATAAACTTGTTGATTTAGAAGCAAGGTTTAAATTTAAAGCTTCAGGAGCAACATTTTTGAATGGCTTTGGATTTCAGATGGGATTGAATCCTGCTGCCATTGCTTCTGTTACAGGAACTTCGATTACAGATGGTTATCTATCTATTCTTGGAAATGGATCTGAAGCAGGCCAAACAAAAGGAACTATAATTGTTACTGACAATGTATTCAATCAAATTCCAAATCCGGGAGGCGGAATTGGGACTAATACAACAACTGGTGCAACTTATGTTGAGCCGGTTACCCTTACCATCAAACTTGCTACTGTCAGCCCGGTTGCAATCGAAACAGCAGGACGCCCACCCTACAATCCATTCATTATTGTAAATGAAGATCGGGGCAGGGAAGTTCATCTGGCAGATTATCCACCGACCAATTTAGCCAATAATCAATTTTTCGGGATAGAACACGATGATTCTAATATTGCAAATGGTAAATATTATAAAACACAAAACAATCTCCCATGGGGGATTGAAACACCTACTCCATTTGATTATCCCGTTGAAAAGGCACAAATTATCAACGCACATTTAAAATTCGCGGATTGGGCCGAAAGTGGAGGAACTACTTATACCGACTGGTATGAAAATTTAAGCGGTTATCGTAACCCAACAAATATTTTCCAGATACCTAATTAAACCTACATAGCAATAAGATTAATAAGGATAAAGGCTCAGATTGTTTCTGAGCTTTTTTAATTTCAACTTAACCGAATTAATATTATACCGTGAACTCAAATAGTACATTTAAATCCATTTAATGTAAAACTGAACGACTATCGTGATATAGTAAAATGGTATAAGCTATGTTATTAGGTTTGATCAGCTTTTGACTGAAAGTATTTAGCTTTTTCTTTGTCGTTTAGTCGGGAATAAATATTACCAAGAAAATGAGCATATTTAGGCAGTGGCTCTAATTTATATAATTTTTCAAATAAATCTCTTGACTTTTTAAAATCAGCAGTAACAACGTTCAATGCTTTAAGCAGTTTGGCATATTGGCTGTTTGTCTTCTTCTTATCATAATCAGTCATTGATTCCTGGTAAAAATTCTCTGCTTTCCAAAAAAATCTTTCGGCACTCCATTCGAGAGCCAAGATGTTATTACTATTGATTTTGAGTAACTCTTTAGCTATTTTTTCACATTCAGCCTCATTTTTCAAAGAAATATTAATTTTAAGATATCCTTCATTAATAATTTCTATAAAAGGTTCGTTATCCTGAACCAAGGGCCATAGGGCAAGCCCCTGTTCCCAACTCTCACTTTCTACGTAACTCTCAAATAATCTAAGAGAAACTAATTTGATGTGGGCACCTTTGGGGTAATTTGTACTATAAAACTCAAGATATCTGATTTCTTTGGACAGGTTATCCTTTATATGATAAATATCTGCCAGGGGAAAATATACATTTTCGTCCTTTGAACCTAAGTCTTTTGCTTGTTCAAGATAAACCAAAGCCTTATCATGTTGTCCGAGAGCATAGGCAGATTTACCGGCACCTTCATAATCCTCTAAACTGGCAAGCGTTCCTTTTGATTCAGCCTCATTAATCAATTCGGTAAATTTCGCGAAAGCTCCGCTATAATCACCTTCCGTTAAGGATGAAATACCTTTGCTTCTCATCTGATTATTTTGACTAATTTCTTTATTGGTTGAACAAGCTGCAATTAATATTGCAATGCCAATGAACAGGCTTAATTTCTTCATCATTATTTCCTTCTTTTTTGTGATTTCAAAGGTAAGCATATTCAACTAACAACCAATATGAACTATATTGACATTCATCAATTAGAAATAATGAATAATTACGAAATCACGGGTATGAAACCCTAAAGTCGCAAGAATCCGGGAGAAACTAA
>PHDM01000010.1 GCA_002840985.1 Bacteroidetes bacterium HGW-Bacteroidetes-17 | reverse complement strand
AATTGAGAGTCTACCTAATGGAAGTTTGGAGAAATATCTTTTGGAATCGTTTATTGAAAAATGCGAATCGGAAAACAAAGCTCCTATTTATATAAACCTTCCAAGCAGAATTAAAATTCTAATCAGTGAAAATACGACGATTGATTTTATCACAGAGGAAACAACTCTTTCTGCAAAATCCGAAAATCATTTTTGTGTTTCTCCTGAAAAGTTAGTTGAGATAATCCCTTATCTGAAAGAATCACACCGTTCAGTTATTTTATTAGAAAGTGATTTGATTTCAGTTACAGAAAAAACATTGCTGAAAACTTTAGACTATGCAATTTTTCAGCAACGATTGAACAATGATTCATTTTGGATTTACTTCACAGGAGGACAAAGCAGGGTTCCTATTGATAAAGAAAAATTACTTGGCTTAGGTATTCGACTTGAAGACAAGCATAAGCATCTAACAAATTTTTGGATAGAAAAAACATCGATCGACACCTTTCAAGTTTGGGCAAACTATAATTTCAAAAATTTCCTAAAAGAAAACTTAACTACAAATGATGTTCTTGAATTCTCTTTCAACAGAGAGCAATTAGAGAAAGAAGATTGCAAGTATGTAATTCCCAAAAGCAGTTCGGGAAAACTTTCAATCACTCGTTACAATCCCGAAACAAGATACCGAGACCGCTACTGGACTTTCCAAACAAATCTGATTCAAAATATTATTTTCAAGAACAGTAAGCCGACTGTTTTGATAATTAACCAATACAAGGAAAGGCAAAAACTTTACGACTACTTTACTTCATTGAAATATTTTGTTCCTGATTTCAACTCAACGCTTATTAGGCAAGTAAATCTTTTAGTAACTCATCCATCAAGTAGAAAAGTTTTAATTATAACGAAGGAACAGATTCCTGAAATTATTCTGTCAGAGGATTTGAATGGTTTCAATTTCATTATTGACAGTTTTGAGTTGGAAGAAAAATGGTTCATTTCAAAGGGAACAGGTTTCTTACCAAAAGCGGAGAAGACAGAAAGTGGTTTGAAGTTTAAGAATGATGATTCTCAAAAGGCAGCAAAAAAAGAAGACATTGATGACGATGACGAAAACGAAAACTCAAATCCTATTTCATCAAATCAAGATGTTTTCGTTTTACTGAAAATTCAAAAACCAATTATTGATTATTACCGCTGGCTTTTTCAAGTGGCTGATAAGAATTCAACTGTTTGGCTTACTGACAGTCGTTTGGGGGATTTTGCAGGTCTTGAAGAAGAATGGAAGGCAACGAAAAATTTTATTTCAATTTGGAGTGATGATGATGAATATGAATTGGACTATCAAACTTTAAAAACATACTTCCCTTCTCCAAAACCAAAAGAGGAAATCAAGTTAGACATTAAAGCGACAAAGGATGCATTGAGAGAAATTTTTTTAAAAGATGAAAATGGAAATGTGTTTCCATGGTATAAAGAGCAAGACGATTTTTTGAATGAGATTCTTCCTGCTGAAAAAGATATTTTGGTTACACTTCCAACAGGCGGAGGAAAATCAATTTTATTTCAAGCACCTGCTTTGTATCGTGGAAGTCTTTCGGGAAGATTGACTATTGTAGTTACACCATTGAAAGCATTGATGGAAGACCATGTAAACAAACTTTGGGAATTGAATTTTTGGGGAAGTGTTGATTACATAAATCGTGATAGAAAAGACATACAACATATTTACAGGAGAATTGCAGGAGGTGAAATTCTTTTGCTTTATATCACACCAGAACGATTCAGGTCAAAGTCATTTATCAATGCTTTGAAAATGCGTTTGGAAAATGATGGTGGATTAGAATATGCTGTTTATGATGAAGCACATTGCGTTTCCCAATGGGGCTTAGATTTCAGACCTGATTATTTGAATAGCACTAATGTTAATATTGCACTTAAAGAAAAATCTCATAGCAAGTTTCCGCTACTACTTTTTTCTGCAACAGTTTCAGAGCAAATTTACAATGACTTTCAAATCAGATTCAATAACTCAATAAACCGTTTAGAAAATTACACCCAAGCATATAACCCGATTAGAGAGCACATTGCAATAAATTTTGCAACCAGTGAAGATGCAGACGAGAAATTGACAAACATTGCACAAGCATTGCATGATGGGAGTTTCAATCCTGAAAAAAGTCGGTGTCTTGTTTTTGTTCATAGAAGAAAAGATGCAGAGGAAAATATACAGAGTTTAGAAAGTAAGTTGAATGATATTTTCGGTGGCGAAACTTTCACGGGCAGGGTTGCATACTTCCATGCAGGTATGAATGCAGAGGAACGACAAGAGGTTTACACTGCTTACAAGTCTGGCGACACATACATACTACTTGCAACAAAAGCATTTGGAATGGGAATGGATATTCCGAACATTCACTATGTTTATCATTACGGACCTTCTGGAACTTTAGAAGATTATTTACAAGAAGTTGGCAGAGCAGGGAGAAATTCAAGACAGTTAAATGATGCAGGGTTTTCAAACGACCATCCAATTCAAACCAAATGCTTTTTTGAGAAAAATGATTTTGGAAGAATTAAAACACTTTTACAAAATGGGAGAATCACATGGGCGAATTTAGTTTCTGTTTACAATGCAATCAAAGCCTATTATTCTAAGTTTAGAAACTTTGAGACGCAAAGTGACAAACCAATTGTATTGCCCTTTAATATCCTAAGTCAGACATCAGAGTTTGACAACATTCACGACAAAGACCAAATGTTACGGTTGAGTTTGTATTGGCTTGAAAAATTAGAACGAATCAAACTTGGTTTTTATGCACCAGGGCAATTAGAGTTTAGTGGATACATCAAACCATCAGATAGCATAATTGAAAGCGAAGAACAAAGAAAACTAATTACAGAAGTTGAAAAAGAATGGGTTAAAAAAGACGAAGGCACAGAAGCAATTTCTATTGAACTGAATAAACTTCTTACTGCAACAGAGCTTTCAAATACATCTGATCTATTAAAGTTGATTTTCAAATGTCAGAAGAAGAAAATATTTCGCTACGAAAACGAGTTGATAATTTATCCAACTAAAAAGAAGATGGATGAATTAAAATATTTCAATGAAAGCAGTTGGAGCGCACCACAATATCCTACACTTGAAGCTGTTCACGACCTATCAGTAAACCTAATGGGAATGACAGCAGAGAAACAACAGAAACAATTTGAGGGAAGAGTTCTAGAAGAACAGAAAAGAATTATTGCAGGTGAATTTTTTAATGATGACTCTTTGCCATGGCTTGTTGAAAGAGACAATAACGGTTTGCTTACTGAAAAATCAACTAAGAAAATTCAAAAAGAGCAGAAAGATTTTGAACATAACAAAGTAAAGTTTGCTTTTACACTTGCTGATTTTATTCCAAAGGTCAGACATCGAACTTTGATAACTCATAAGATTGGACAGAAACCAAAAATTGTTCAGGTAATTTATAACGGTTGCAAAGAGAAAGAAGATTGGAAAAAGTTTCTAAAGGAATTCAAGAAGGATTTGATTTCGCTTTTGAAACATGTAAGCAAGATATTTATAAGCAAAGGAATTAAGCGTTACAATGTTTCAGAACTTGTATTACAATTAGGTATAGAGGAGAAAGACACAGAATATATTGAAAACCTTTTAGCATTCGCAAACTGGTTAGGTTACTTGCATTACGAAGGAACATTTTTACCAATGGGGGTTGAAATGTATTTGCAATCTCAAAAAGAAATCCGTCATGAGGAAAGCAATTCAACTGACAAGTTAATTCATGAGGAGTTTCAGATAACGCAAAAGTTGAGAGAGTTGAGATTGATTGCTCTTGAATGTTTATCAAACATTGAAACCAAACAGGAGAAAGACAAATTCATAACCGATTATTTTGCTTGTGATGATTCAGCAAAAATCATTTCGCTTTTAATTCAAAATCTTGGCGAAGAACATGAAGCATTGAAAGCGTTTCGTGAAGAAGCATTGTCAGCTGCTTATGATGAATTGAGTGAGGAGCAGAAAAAAGTTTATGATGAAGAAATAACAAAAAATGTTCAAGTAATTGCGGGACCAGGAAGTGGAAAGACACACACACTTTCACTTCGTGTTGCAAGATTGATTCATCAGGAAAACATAAGACCTGAAAATATTTTGGTGCTGGCTTACAACCGTGCAGTTGTTGTTGAGTTGAAAGAACGATTGACCAAACTTTTCAGCTCATTGGGATATGCAAATATTATTCAACGAGTAAAAGTTCTCACCTTTCACGGCTTTTGTAAATTCAGTTTGAGAGATTTAATTCGCCACTTAGAGTTTGCAGAATGGATTCCAAAATTTATTGACACTGCGAGAAGTCAGCCAGGAATTATCAGCAATCAACTTGGTGTTATCAAATATGTTTTTGTTGACGAGTTTCAAGACATCACTAATGAAAGATTGGAATTGCTGAAGCTTATTGCTAATCCAATAAACACATTCACAACTGTAATTGGCGACCCGAACCAAAGTATTTATGGATATGAAAGAGTAAATGAAAACGGAAGTAGAAGTCCGAGAGATAACTATGATAAGTTTGCCTCAATTTACAATCCAGTTGTCCTTCGCATTGGTGACAACTTTAGGTCTTATCCACAAATCCTCATTGATGCTGAAAGATTACTTTCTTACAATGAGGACATTTTTGATTTTGTTCCTTTGAGACCGACGACAACAGCAGCACATAATTACAGAGAAATTATTCCTTGTGATGGAATCAATGACAGTTGGCTTCACAAGTTGGGAGAACTTATTGAAGAAGTAAATCCGGTAACTGGAAATAAGTATCGTCAGGTTGCAATAATGTTTAGAAGGAATGTGGAAATTTATCGTGCTTACAATTTAGTTGAAAAGAAAAAGCAAGAACTGAATTGGAATATCAGAATGAGAATACAAGGCGAAGGCGAGGACTTCACACGAACAAGAGAAATTGCTTGGGTGCTTGACAACTTTTACAAACCAAAAACAGAGCAAAGAATTACTTCTGATTTTATTGAACAATACAGAACCTATCAAATAAGTGTAAGAAATAGATTTCCTAATTGGGATTTTTATTACCTCAATTTTTTTGAATGTCTGTTGCATGAATTTTCAAAACACAAAGAAGATGATTCTACCATTAAAGACCTTTTAGAATTTGTTCAAGAACTTGCACAAAAAGACGATGGTCAATTAAGTAAGATTTATTACAATCATTTAAGAGCAGTTATTGGAGAGGACCATAAAACAGAAATTGTATTGACAACTATGCATAAAGTGAAAGGACTTGAATTTGATGCTGTGCTAATCCCAGCATCATTTACTAATCTTCCGCTTAAAGATTCTGAACTGGAGAATCTTGATGAAGAAGAATATCGTGAATTGGTTGAGGAAGAAAGAAGATTAATGTATGTCGCATACACAAGAGCTAAGTATCGCTTAGTTACATTCGATGGAGAGAGAGAAAAAGCAATGATGCAAGGATCAACATACTCTTTCTCAGAAGAAGTGATAAATGATTTAGGAATTTCAGTTCCAATTGGTCTTGACAAGTATTTTATTGGTTGGGGCGCAACAGATAGTGGTAATGAAGTTTTCAATACTATCGAACAAAATTTGAAATTTGGAAGCCCTATCTCATTAAGGAAAGCCACCAATAATTGGTTTTTGAATTTGAATGGTTCACGAATCGGTTGTTTGTCCAAGAAGGTTTCAAATTATTTATCAACTAAATCAAACGATCACACAACAATTGATGGATTTAGAGTTTCCAATATTTACAAATGGACATTGGAAGACACTAAGAAATTTGATTCAAAAAACAACACTAATTTTGAAAACAGCTGGACAGAAACTGCAAAACAGAGAGGATATATTTACTTAATTGAAATTTCCGGATATGGAAAAGCAAACTAATATACCCTATGCTTTAGCAAGCATTAATCGTCCAGATTAATGGATTAATATCCACTTCCCTATTTTTTAGGCCATCTAAAATTAGAGTTTTTGATTTATTTTGAAACATTCGATTGCGACAAAATTTCCATTGAAATAACAAATGAATTCTTCTATCCAACAACTCAAAGAAATAGTTTATAAAGGAGCAAGTGATAAAAACCTTGCTATCACCGATATTGTTTTAGATAGAATCAATTTCGAGCTATTAGTAATTGAGAGCCTAGGGTTTCCCGATTATTTTATTACTTATTCGAGGATAATAGAAATGTGCAATGAGCTCAATTTACTTCGTTCCTATGGCAGAGGAAGTGCAGCAAGTTCATTAGTCAATTATTGTTTGGACATAACTAAAATCAATCCTCTTGCCGGAAATTTCATTTTTGAAAGATTTATTAACTCACAACAAAAAAACTTACCTGACATTGATATTGATATTGATATTGATATTGTAAAAGGTAATCAAAAAAAAGTGGTTGAAAAACTGAAACAAAAATATCCCGATTATTATACCTACTTTATAGCATTTTCACCACAAAAGGATACTGATTATCAAGATGTTGTTTGTAACGATGTTACATGCAAAAAACATCCTTGTGGGATTATAATTACGACTGAAAAAATTACTAATTCAGTATTTCTGTATGAAGAACAAGAATATTACTTTGTTACAGATATTTTAAATGACCCGCTATACAAAAGCAAGTCTGATATTTTTGAAATTGTGTAAAACGATATAATTTAGAAATCTATGGATGAATCTTCTTACATAAAATCCATGCTTGACTCCTTTACTTTATTGGATATCAACAAACTCCGCTATTTGCTAAAAAACGAATACACCTACTCGGAAACCACCAAGGAAATTTTCTTGAATGAGATTGAAACTATTTTTGCGGCACATCGGAATTCGGGAGATACAGAATTGTTGCTTTATCAGGGCGTTTGTAATGGTAGAACTTGTGAAAATTGCGGCAAAAAGGGGTATCGTTTTGTCGGTAATAATACAAAGAATTACTTAGATTTGATTTTTGAAATTGAAGGCGATGAGATTAAAGATATATACAGTTGTGCTGAGTTTAAATCCGAAACCGAAATTCAGGGTTTAGGCGAACGATCTTCTATTGATATTATTGTTGATGACTACGTTTCTTTCAAAAAAAACCCGAATTATTGGGCGAAGGTGTATTCAGCACAGGATGCATACAATGAATTGATTACTAATCCACCTCGCCATCTCAGTTTTGGTGAAATGAAGTACTGGATAGAAAAACATGCTGAATTATATGATCGTCTTGGTGGTTACAAAATATTTTCCCCACAAATGAGATGGACACCTTTTCTGAAGTGTTATTGTGATTTAAAAGAGTTGGTTTCATTTATTTCGGAAAATCTGGAAGAAATCATGCATGCTAACCGATTAATAGGATATGTGAAAACAGAGCAAGAACTAATCGATTGGGTGTTGAAATATGAAACTGTTTATGAAAAGGGAACACTTGATTTGCTATTTATGGTTGTAGAAAATGGAGATGAAATTTATTTTAAAAGAGCTGAACAATATTCGTTTCGAGGTGATTGTTTTGTTGAAGCAATGAAATTCCTTGATTCCTTTCTTGATAAAAATACTGAGTTACTTGTAAAATACTCGGTTTTCACCGCAGAAGAAGAGGAAGAACTGTACAGTGGAAAGAACAGGGATTTTGGTACTAATAATATTGATTCATTAAGGTTTCATATAGAACAAAGAAAAGCATTTGAAGATATGGGAATTAGTTTGCCGTTTTATTTAAAAGAAGAAACAAAATCTGCGTAAGTTTTTTATGTGCTCCCCCCAAAAAAAATGTAAAATTTAAAACTAAAAAAACTGTTAAATTTCCAAAGCACATAAGTTGTCAACTTTTCAAAAAAATCTGGGAAATTTTTTTCACAAACGGGATTGTAGCCCCATTTACACCCCCTTAAATAATATACTGAGTGAGAATACGTGGTGGAGATCCCAGTGAGGAAGCCTTGGCTAGGGGAAGAAGAATGGTCCCCGGGGAAAATCAAAACTTAAACTGCGAAATCCCTAGTGATATGTAATTTTCAAGCCCTTGTCCCGGTTGAAAATGTTGATTATAATTAAGTTTGGTGAAAATTTACACCTTTCTTATCAAGTTGAAATTAGTCTGGTCCCCGAGACAAAAGGTTTGAAATATCTAACCTTGAGTTGATAAGAGATATGGGGAAAATTATTCAGATTGGAGAAGGATTTTCCTCTAAATGAAGTGATTAACCTTATGCTCATTACATTTTTTAACCTTTTGTCACATTCAAACAATTTCCGTATATTTGATATTACATTCGATTTAAACAGAATGAGTTTGTTTTCATACTCCCTAAAAAACAAATAGCAATAGATGATTTTTCGAAATTTATAAAACACTAAAAAGAACACAGTCCATGCAAATGGTTAGATATAGTTCATAATGGACCACATATATACTAGTTATGTGCAAGGCAAACAGAACCCTCCTGAATTTAAGATTTAGTAATGGATGAGAAAATAGTACACGACTTTCATCACAAGATGACCGATGAGCGACTTAACGGTCATCACAGCCATGAAAATGAACTAAAAAGATTATATCGAGAAATCCTATCTGGGATGGCTAATGATTATTCAGAGTACAGGAAGCATGTACCAAAGTTCTTATCGAGTTTAGAAACCAATAGCGAACACTCAGTTTCTTATTCCATTCTGTTGTTCTTTGAGTTGTATGAGCAGCTTATGGACACAAAACAGTTCAGTTTCTTCGACCTGTCCATAATGGATCATGATGCGGATGATGATACGCTTGAAAAGATGAAGCCGATTTTTGAAGCTTCTTATTCAAAAAATAATCAGCAAAGATTGTCTGAAGAAAACTTTGATATTTCAACACTATCTGATGAGGACAAAAGAGAGATGGCGGCTCTTATCATCGGTAAACTTCAATCTGATTCCAAGCAATTGAATTGGAATAAAGATATGGTTGATGTTACTATGATGCAGTTTACCTTTTTACGGCAAATATTGGGCTCACTTAAACATGCAGAATTATTTTACCATGCAGTAGGATTGATTATTGATAGGTTAACCTCTTCGGAATATTATCAGTCAGGACGTGATATAGCAGAAGAAGTGATAATATCGTCTTTTAAGGATGGCTTCCCAGAAATAGGTTATTTCAATTCGTTCCGCTTATATTCAAATGTTGGCAGCATTCATGCTTCTTTACTGTATGCTAATCTTAGTTTAACCTGCATTCTGACAAAGAAACCTCCATATTCCGAAAAGTTTGTCAAGGAAGTCGTTTGGCAAGGCATAAAATTTTTTAGAAATGTAAAGCTCCATCCATGGGCAGCAAAGATATATAGTGAAGTACCTGTCGAATTAAACTTCCTCAACTATGAAAGGAGATCACTCGACCACAGCTATTTTACCTTATTGCTGATGATGATGGAGCCTTCTTTGCCATCGAAGCTATTGGATTACATGCACAAGGAAAGAGAGAAAATACTGGCAGGTGGAGTGAATGAAGCATTGCCGTGGCTCTTGACGTTGTACAATGTGAGAAGGCTTTATCCAACGGCAGATTTTAGTGATGCAGGCTTTGGTTTTTTCCTTAGCATCTTTGAAATAATAGTTCCAGCAGATTCTGTGAAAAAATATAAGGATGTTATCGAAGCAGATTCCGAAGACCTGAAAAAGCATTTGAAAGAATCCCTGGTTAAACTGAATGAAACACGAAATTCTACTGACTTTGTTTATGATAATGAAAGTGCGATTAGGATTTCAAGTCGCCTAATTGAATATAGTACAAAGAAAAAGGATGCATCCGCATTTCTACTATCAATGATGCTAAAGTCCGATTATAGCATACTATTCAAGCAAAAGGAATCAAAAGAACTTGCACCCCTGATATTGCCAGAAGTAAATGTTGACAGCATAGAAACGCTTTACGAGGACAATGATGAATTTATAAAAGCATTGCCTGTTAGCCCAAACACATCTATGAACTGGCTGGCATTTTCAGAAGGGAAATTATATCAGCTTCAACTATATAACAGCGAATACTCTTTTTCATCATTAAGCGGCTGGAATTATGATGTGTTCAAAGAATTACTTAATAGCAATTATTTCGCTGATCTTACCTTTGACGATGCAGTAAAAGATAAAGGAGAAGTAAGGCAGATATCACCTGAAGAATTTGCAGAAGAAGAGAAAGAGGTTACGAAGAAACTAAGTATAGCCAAATTACCAGTTGCTGAAAAGGCAGAGAAAATTTACATTGTAAAGGACATGGAGTTGTCCAAATATCCTCACAATCTATTTCTAAATGAAAAGGGTGATTTCATAGCCAAACATATTCCTGTAACCAACGTTCTTTCAACGGAATGGTTGCTTCAAACAAATGGTGTTGCTCCATTACCGGCAACTTATAGTAAATCCATTTGGATTCCTGTTGAAAGCGGAGATATTAAATTAAACTGGTTATATAGTGGCATTGAGAATACATTACAGGGAAATGCCTTTGAAATATTCCAGCAATTAGAATTAGCAAGACCTCTTTCAGCCGACATCAATATTGTTTGTTCTCATGGGGCAAAGAACATTTCTGAAACTCAAATAGTATTTCAAGAAGATCATCCTACGTATAACCTTAACACCGTCATTGGGAAAGGGAAAATTCTGATATTCTTTGTGTGCTATTCCGGCTCAATGAAAACCGAGTTTTTCAGAAACAATGTTACCTCAATGGTCAAGAGATTTATTGCTCAGGGCTACGAGGCCGTTATTGCCCCTTATTGGGCTTTAGATGTTACCATTCCCCGGTACTGGCTACCGGAGTTTTTAAAATCTCTTGATGTAGGCTTAACTATATCGGAGTCAATGTTCAATGCTAACATGAAAGTATATGAGAAGTATCCTACACCAGCAGCTTGGGCCTGTTTGCATTTGTACGGAAACCCAAATCTGAAGACTAATACTATTTAACATTAAATGCCCGCCAAAGAAATAAGACATATGATGAATATTGATGTAATAATCAACGAAGCACAAAAACTGCTTTCAGAAAATTCTGAATGGTTGGAACGATATAATGGATACGCTGAAAATTTGCTTGCAAATCTTGATGTTATCAAATTAAATAGAAGTAAATTTAATGAATTCCCACCACTCTATTTCTATATTTCAACTTCAAATGCAAAAAATGCAAAATTGAAGCTATTATTAGATGTTAGGTATCGTGGACAAAGTGTAGCAACATTAAAAGTAAACAAGGATATTGTCACCATATCTACAAAAAAGCAGGATGACAAGAATCTGCGTTATTTTAATTGCAACATACAATTGAATGACATTGCTTGGCAAGAAACTGGTGCAAGTGAATTCAGAAAGTTTTTCAAGAATAGAACCTATTCGCGTAATGATAATAATAAAAAGAATGAAGAACATAATGTTGAAAATTTACTATTGTCAGAGTTTTCAAAACGAAATAGCAAGAACAAGCAAATTACTGGTATTCAGCCAATAAAAATCTCTGGTGTGAGATTTGGAATGCCAACACCAATAAGTGCAAGTGACCATAAAGAATTAACATATGCCAAACATAGTGGTGGTGGAATTGATATTTTTTCGAGAACAGGGAAAGGGCATGCTACATATTTGACCGTAATTGAGGTTAAAGACGAGAACAATTCTAAAGAACCGCCCAAAGATGCACTAAAACAGGGTATTCAATACGCTGTATTTATCCGTGAACTTTTACGCTCAAATTGTGGGAAAGATTGGTATAAAATATTTGGTTTTACGGGTGGAATACCTAAACATCTAACAATTCGTGCTGTTTGTGCTATGCCTGATGATAATCCAGATAAATCGTTCGAAAAGCAGACTTATCTAATCGGAGATGATAAAGTTGAATGCCATTATATATATTTCAAATACGACGGAAAACAATTGACTGATTTTCAAACCTCTTTATAAAAAATGAAACTAACAATACATAGAGGAACAAATCAAATAGGAGGATGCGTAACCGAAATTGAAAGTGGCGGTTACCGAATTTTTATTGACTTTGGTGAGCAATTGCCAGGAATGGAGAATAAAGAATTGAAACCAATTG
Source organism: Bacteroidetes bacterium HGW-Bacteroidetes-17 (assembly GCA_002840985.1). Taxonomy (GTDB): domain Bacteria; phylum Bacteroidota; class Bacteroidia; order Bacteroidales. The sequence goes on along the minus strand of PHDM01000010.1, from coordinate 32,412 downwards.
ATGGATTAACTTATGGCGATGTTTCAAAAAGTGCATTATTCATAACTCACTATCATGGCGACCATATTGGAAAGATTTGCGATACTATTGCTGATATTCCAATATACGTTGGGAAAACAGCACTCGAAATTTTTAATTGTCTCGAAAGTAGATTATCTCATATTCCAAACCCAAACGAGTCAGAAAAACACAAAAGAATTGTTAATCGTATTAAGACAATCAACACTTTTGAACAATTACAAAAAATAAGAATCGGAAAAATTACCGTTACGCCATTATTTATTGACCATTCCGCTTTTGATGCTTACATGTTTATTGTCGAGGCAGATAACAAACGAATACTTCATACGGGCGATTTTCGCGGACATGGTTTTAGAAGCAAAGGACTTATTCCAACGCTAAAAAGCTATGCCAAAAACATTGATTACATAATTTCTGAAGGTTCAAATATTCAACGTCCAAATGCTACAATCAAAACAGAACAAGAATTACAAAAGGATTTTGAATTGCAATTCAGAAAAAACAAATACAACTTTGTTTTAGTTTCTACTACTAACATAGATAGAATATTTGCATTGTATCACGCCTCAAAAAATGCAAAGCGTTGTTTTGTTTGCGATAATTATCAAACAAAGATTCTAAAAATTGTTTCCCAAAATCATAAGCAGTACACTCCTTTTTACGATATAGATTACGACCAAACAACAAATCCTATTGGTCGTTTCTTTGACTTGAAGCGTCAAAGACAAAATCCATTTTCCTTTAAGGGAAATCTAAAACCGTTTTTAGAGAAAAGAGGGTTCTGCATGCTTGTTCGCTCAACTGATGCATTTAAACCACTCATAGACGAATACGCTAAATCAGACGAAACAAAAATATTTTATTCAATGTGGGATGGCTATTTAGATAATAAAAAGCCAGCTTTTAATGAATCTTTATATAAATTTTTTGAGCCGTATAAAATTGAGTACAAGCACACAAGCGGACATGCCGATGTAGAAACATTAAAGATGGTTTTTGAGATAATTAAGCCCAAATATGGCATTATTCCTATTCACACAGAAGCCCCTAATAAGTTTAAAGAAATATTTCACGATCAAGCTATTATTTCGCTGCATGATGGAGATGTGTTTAATTGTAATTAAAAGAAAATTAGTCAAGTCCTTGAGACCAAAATAAGTCAGTTTAGTAGAAATTTAAGAAATTACGAATCTATTAAATTGCTATATTTGAAATTAATAAATAAACATTCTGATAGAAGAAATTATTAATGTTATATAGAAAAAAAATATTACTTGCTATTGTTGAATTATTTGGTCGTGAAATAAATGCAACTGATTTTCAAAAAATATTATTCCTGTTTTCTGAAAAGCAAATAGACAGAAAATATGATTTTGTGCCTTACAAATATGGTTGCTTTTCTTTTCAAGCAATGGCTGATAAAAATTCTTTGATAAAAGAAGGTTATTTAGCAAATACAAGAAATTGGAAAATTAATATTGATTATGCAAATTTTATTAATACCTTAAATGAAATTGACAGAAAAACTCTATCAAAATTAAAACAACAGATCGACAATTTCTCAACTGAAGAATTAATCAGACAAGTATATTTAAATTATCCATACTTTGCTATTAATAGTGAAATCGTTTCTAAATATTTAAACGAAAAGGAAACTCAAATAGTAAATAGATTTAAACCCCAAACAACAACCGAAGGAATTTTTACAATTGGTTATGAAGGAAAAAGCATTGAAAAATACTTAAATACATTAATTCAACAAAACATAAAAATTCTTTGTGATGTTAGAAAAAATCCATTAAGTAGAAAATATGGATTTGCTAAAAGAACTTTACAAAATGCATGTGAATCAGTTAACATAAAATATATTCATTTACCTGAATTAGGGATTATCAGCGAAAAAAGAAAAAATCTTATCACTCAGAATGACTATGACAATCTATTTGTTGATTATGAAAAGGAAGTTCTTCCAAATCAACAAAAAGAAATAATGCTTATCCACAATTTAATAAAAACTTATGGGAGAGTTGCATTAACCTGCTATGAAGCATTACCAAAACAATGTCATAGAACCAAAGTAGCAGATGCTGTTCATTCATTGGATCTCAAAATTCCCATAATACATTTATAATGCCCAAAAGAAAAATTCTAATTACCGTAAAAACGTATCCATCAATTTCTTCCAAATATGACGAACTCGTTTGTACTGCTGGAATAGATGAAGAAGGTAATTGGGTAAGAATTTATCCCATTCCGTTTAGAAAATTGGATTACAATAACCAATATCAAAAATACAATTGGATAGAAATGGATTTGGTTAGAAATACCAGTGATTTCAGATTAGAAAGTTATCGGCCTGTAAATATCGATTCTGATGATATTATAACTTTTCATGGAAAAATTGGAACAGAAAACAATTGGGAGAAAAGAAAAAAAATAGTTTTGAAAAACATTTATACTAACCTTGACTTACTTATCTCAGAAGCTAAAACAAAAGGGAAATATACTTCATTGGCTATTTTTAAACCTACAAAATTTATTGATTTTATTTATGAACCTTGCTCCCGTGAATGGAGTAAAAAACAAAAGGCAGCTCTATTGCAAGGTAAATTATTTGAAGAAAAAAGGAATTTTGAAGTTGTTAGAAAACTTCCTTATAAATTCAGCTTCGTATTTTCTGATGTGAATGGGAGAAAATGCACTCTTATGAATGAGGATTGGGAGTTAGGTGCATTGTATTGGAATTGTTTAGAAAGACATGGTGGTAATGAAAAAGCAGCATGTGATGATGTTAGGAAAAAATATTGGGATGACTTTGCGAAAACAAAAGATTTGTATTTTTATTTAGGTACAACGAAAGTTCATCATCTTGTTGCTCCAAATCCATTCATAATTATTGGGACATTTCACCCAAAGGTTGAACATCAACTCAAACTGAATTTTTAAACATTCTTATTGTGTTCCAAACAAAAGGGATTTTCTTTAATAAAACACAATTAACAAAATCAAATATATAATGACTAAAGAAAAAGAACGCGAAGAGTTACACCGCACAATATGGCAGATAGCTAACGATTTAAGAGGCAGTGTTGATGGCTGGGATTTCAAATCGTATGTGCTGGGCATGTTATTTTACAGGTTTATTTCCGAGAACCTTACTTTATATATCAATAAAGAGGAATATAGAACCGGCAACAAAGATTTCGATTACACCAAAATTTCTGACAAAGATGCCGAATTTGGGAGAGCTGACACAGTCAAAGAAAAAGGTTTTTATATTCTGCCTTCGGAGTTATTTGAGAATGTGAGGCATAAAGCTAAGAATGATGCCAATCTCAATGAAACATTGAGCAATGTTTTCAAGAATATCGAAAATTCTGCTAAGGGTACTGATAGCGAAGATGATTTGCGTGGCTTATTCGACGATATTGATGTAAACAGCAACAAACTCGGTTCAACAGTACAAAAACGAAATGAAACTTTAGTTAAAATCATTGACTCAATCGGTGGTTTACAGTTAGGCGATTATCAGGACAACACCAACGATATTTTTGGCGATGCCTACGAGTTTTTGATGACCATGTACGCAAGCAATGCAGGTAAATCGGGAGGCGAATTTTTCACCCCGCAGGAAGTATCCGAATTACTTGCCGAAATGACGGTATTTGGTAAAAAACAGGTGAATAAAGTGTATGACCCTGCTTGTGGCTCTGGTTCTTTATTGTTGAAATTCGCTAAAGTATTGGGTAAAGAAAATGTAAGGCAAGGATTTTATGGGCAGGAGGTAAATATTACCACCTACAACCTTTGCCGTATCAACATGTTTTTGCACGACATTAATTACGAGAAATTCGACATTGCCCACGGTGATACCCTAACAGAACCTAAACATTGGGACGATGAACCATTCGATGCCATTGTTTCCAATCCACCGTATTCAATTAAATGGGAAGGCGATGCCAATCCACTTTTAATTAATGACCCCCGTTTTTCACCTGCTGGAGTGCTGGCACCCAAAAGCAGAGCTGACCTTGCATTTACCCTACACATACTTTCCTGGCTTTCCACCTCTGGTACAGCTGCCATTGTTGAGTTTCCGGGAGTTTTGTACCGTGGTGGTGCAGAACAAAAAATCAGAAAATACTTAGTTGATAACAATTATATAGATACTGTTATTCAGTTACCGCCCGATTTGTTCTTTGGTACACCCATAGCCACCTGTATAATTGTTATCAAAAAGAGCAAAAAAGACAATGCCACCCTTTTTATCGATGCCTCTGCCGAGTTTGTGCGTGGCGGCAATAAAAACAAGCTTTCGGAAGATAATCGCAAGCGGATACTGAACGCTTTTATTGTTCGTAAAAATGAAGACCACTTTGCAAAACTTGTACTTAACAACGATATTGCGGAAAATGATTACAACATTGCCGTAAGCAGTTATGTAGAACAGGAAAATACCACAGTAGAAGTAGATATTAAAAAACTCAATGCCCACATTGCCGAAATTGTTATACGCCAAAATAAACTCCGCACGGCTATTGATGAGATAGTTGCCGATTTGGAAGGAGGTAGAATATGAGTAAAATTGAAGAATTGATATATCAGCATTGTCCCGATGGGGTGGAGTTTAAAAAATTGGCAGAGGTTTGTAAATTTCAAAGAGGTAATTCTATAACTCAGAAAGATGTCACGAATGGAAATGTTCCTGTAATTGCAGGAGGTCAGAAACCTTCATATTACCACAATATGCCTAACCGGTCTGGTGAAACGATTGCTATATCAGGGTCTGGTGCATATGCTGGTTTTGTGAGTTATTGGATGATTCCAGTTTTCTTATCTGATTCTTTTTCTGTAAATCCTGATAAAGAATCGTTAATCACAAGATATGTATATTACTTTTTGAAGTGCAACCAAGATAAAATTCATGCAACAAAAAAAGGAAGCGGTGTTCCACATGTACATGGTTCAAGTATTGCAAAATTTCAAATTCCAGTACCCCCTCTTCCTATTCAACAAGAAATAGTAAACATCCTCGACAAATTCACATCGCTGGAGGCGGAGCTGGAGGCGGAGCTGGAGGCGCGTCACGCCCAATACAAATATTACAGAGACCAACTATTGTGTTTTGAGGGGGAAGAAGTAGAATGGAAAATGTTGGGGGAAGTTGGAGAGTTTACCAGAGGGAGAAGATTTGTGAAAGACGATATTGTCGCAGAAGGTTTTCCTTGCATACATTACGGTGAAATGTATACTCATTACAAAATCTGGGCAAAAGAGTCCAAGTCATATTTAGAACCAGCATTAGCTGCAAAACTTAGAGTTGCTCATCCTGGTGATGTTATTATTGTTTCAGCAGGCGAAACCATTGAAGATATTGGAAATGGTGTTGCTTGGTTAGGTGAATCAGATATCGTTATTCACGATGCTTGTTTTACATTTTCGCATAGTTTAAACCCCAAATATGTATCATATTATTTGCAAACAAATCTTTTTCGTTCTCAGATTAAAAGATACATATCATCAGGTAAAATTTCGTCTATTAACGCGCCTGGTTTAAGAAAAGCCAAAATCCCTGTTCCGCCCATGGCAGAACAGGAACGCATTGTAGGCATATTGGATAAATTCGATGCTTTGGTGAATGATATATCGGTGGGGCTGCCTGCCGAGATAGCGGCGAGGAGGAAGCAGTATGAATATTACCGAGAAAAATTATTGACTTTTAAGAATGTAAACAATGGATAAATACACGATCGTAGCCGAAAACCCCGAAAGTACAGTAGTTACCGATTATAAATCTCCATACAGTCGTGAAACAACTTATCAGTCGGAAGCAGACCTCGAAAAGGCATTCATTGAACAGTTACAAATGCAGGCCTACGAATATCTGCCATTTACAACTGAACAAGAATTAATTGCAAACCTACGTCAGCAACTGGAAATGTTGAACAATTACCAATTTTCCAACACTGAATGGGAACAGTTTTTCAAAAACAAGATAACCAACCAAAACAGCGGAATAGAGGAAAAAACAACTATCATTCAAGAAGACCATATTCAACTCCTAACCCGTGACGATGGCACGGTAAAAAACATTTACCTCATTGATAAAGCCAACATTCACAACAATCGACTTCAGGTGATTAATCAGTATGCTGTTGATAATGGTAAACGTGCAAATCGATATGATCTTACCATTCTGGTGAACGGACTTCCTCTAATACATATCGAACTCAAAAAACGTGGGGTTTATATTAAAGAAGCCTTTAATCAAATCAATCGTTACAATCGAGAATCTTTTTGGGCAGGAAGTGGTTTGTTTGAATATGTGCAGCTTTTTGTCATTTCAAACGGCACATACACAAAATATTACAGCAATACTACTCGCTTTGCACATATCAAAGAATTAGGTGACGGCGCAGTTAAAAAAGGTAAACGCACCAGCAATAGTTTTGAGTTTACTTCATGGTGGGCAGATGCCAATAACCGCCCAATTATCGATTTGATGGATTTTGGTCGTACATTTTTTGCCAAACATACCTTACTTAATATACTTACTAAGTATTGTGTTTTTACTTCCGATAAACTCCTACTGGCAATGCGCCCCTATCAAATAGTGGCTACTGAGCGTATATTGAGTAGAATAAATGTTTCTAACAATTACAAAACTTTCGGTAAAATAGATGGCGGAGGATATATCTGGCATACCACAGGAAGCGGCAAAACCCTAACTTCATTCAAAACCGCTCAATTGGCAAGCAAATTACCGTTTATTGATAAGGTGTTGTTTGTGGTCGATCGTAAAGACCTCGACTATCAAACTATGAAAGAGTACGACAAGTTCGAAAAAGGTGCAGCGAACAGTAATACCAGCACTGCCATTCTTAAAAAACAACTTGAAAACCCGAACGCACGCATTATTATAACCACAATTCAGAAACTAGCAGTTCTGATTAAGAGACAAAAAAATCACCTTGTTTTCGGTCAACGTATCGTCATCATTTTTGACGAGTGTCATCGTTCACAGTTTGGTGAAATGCATACAGCAATTACCAAAACTTTTAAGAAATATCATCTTTTTGGCTTTACAGGTACTCCTATTTTCGCTATTAATTCAAGCAGTAACAGCCAAGCGAATTTGAGAACTACCGAACAGGCTTTTGGCGAAAAACTGCACACATATACCATTGTAGATGCCATTACCGATAAAAATGTACTGCCGTTTCGTATTGATTATATCAGCACCATGCGTGAGGAAGAAAATATCACAGACACGAAAGTGTGGGATATTGATAGGGAGAAAGCATTGGCAGCACCGAAACGAATCAGCAATATCGTGAATTATATTCGGGAGCATTTCGACCAAAAAACCAAACGTAACAGTTACTATCAATTGAAAGACCGTCGATTAGCTGGGTTCAATTCTATTTTTGCAGTTACGTCTATTGATGTTGCAAAAAAATATTATGCCGAATTCCAGAAACAAATGGCTGGTTTGGCGAGCGATAAACAGTTGAAAATAGCAATAATTTATAGTTTTGGGGCAAATGAAGATGATCCTGAAATAGATGGAATTATTGAGGATGAAAACTTGGAAGACACCAGCAATTTAGACCAAAATTCACGCGAGTTTTTAGAATCATCAATACAGGATTACAATAAAGTATTTAAAACCAATTTTGATACTTCAAGCGACAAGTTTCAGAACTATTATAAAGATGTGTCTCAACGTGTCAAAGACCGTGAGATTGACTTGCTTATTGTGGTCAATATGTTTTTGACAGGCTTTGATGCAACTACCTTAAACACGCTTTGGGTAGATAAAAACCTGCGTTTGCACGGACTTTTGCAGGCCTTTTCACGTACCAATCGTATCCTCAACACAGTCAAAACATTTGGTAATATCGTTTGCTTTCGCAATTTGGAAAAAGCAACCAATGAGAGTATTGCATTATTTGGTGACAAAGAAGCCGGAGGCGTTGTTTTACTGAAAACCTACGATGAATATTACAATGGTTATAAAAATGGGGATAAAGATGTTCAGGGGTATTCTTCTTTGGTCAACGAATTACAGGTAAAATATCCAATAGGTGAGCAAATTATAGGTGAACAAAATCAGAAAGAATTTATTAAGTTATATGGTGCTATTTTGAAGGTAAGAAACATTCTTTCCTCCTTTGACGAATTTGCTGGTAATGAAATCTTGACCGCACGTGATGTGCAGGATTACCACAGCATTTATATTAATCTTTACAATGATTTCAGAGGTAAAAACAAGGGTGATAGTGAAAATGTGAACGATGATATTGTTTTTGAAATGGAGCTTATCAAACAAGTGGAAATCAACATTGACTATATTTTAGAGCTAATTCGGAAATATCACCAAAGTCATTTAAAAGACAAAGAAATAGTAATAAGCATCGCTAAGGCTATTGATTCCAGTTTGGAACTGCGAAACAAAAAAGAGCTTATCGAAAAATTCATAGATTCATTAACACCCGAAACCAATGTTGAAGATGATTGGCAATCTTATGTTGATGCAAAAAAATTGGAAGAATTGGATAGTATTATTATTGAAGAAAATTTGGATAAAGACGAAACATACAAATTCATTAACAACGCTTTCCGCGATGGATTTGTACAATCATCCGGTACAGCAATCTCAAAAGTATTACCACCTGTATCACGCTTTAAACCAACAGGTGACCGCACAATTATACGAGAAACAGTTCTTGAGAAACTTAGGGCATTTTTCAATAAGTTTTGGGATATATCAGGCGGCAGATTTTTAAATAATTAGAATAGTATTTTTTAATAAAAGGGATAAGAAAGAAAATGTATAAAACCATTAATAAAGTGATTTTATACCGGAAAATTTTTGCAACGTTATTGACCCCAATGAATGGTTTACTTTTTCGTCAAGTTTCGTCCTGAAATATCAAAAAAAAATGAAAATATTTTTCTGCTCATTTTATCAATAAAGTCAATTTTTCGTTTTTTCTGGTAAAATTTTTAAAAACTAAATACGCATATCTGTAGCCCTTATATATCACTGAAAAACCCGCTTATTGGAGAAAAAATACGGGGACTTACTCCGGATCTCACCCGGCCGGGGAGCCCAAGGCCAGGCCGGTAGGAGGATGGTCCCCGGGAAATTTCAAAAATCAAACAGCATATAATCCATATACACCAATCCTGCAACCTATAATTAGTCTATAAACCCAATAAATACAAGTCATCTATGAAGAAGTTGTGCTGTTTGATTTGCATAGATGGAGATCCGGAGTAATTTAGGCGAGATGGTTGCATATCCAAAGAGCAAATAACTGACCGCTATTTTGATAGTCGAAATACAGGGGTGGGTAGAAGTAAACTTATTCAGAATGAAACCTTCTTTGCATCAGATAGAACATAGTTATAATAATTCTCATGAGAGATGCTTTTTTGGTTTGGATGATAGGCTTTAACAAATTTATTTCTAGATAGAGCTCCTGTTTCTTCAATTATATCTCGTATAAAATGATGAGTTCCACCACAAATTATAATATCAGGTTCATATTCTTTAATCTGCATGACGATTAATTCTTTATTTGTATTAAAAGCATTTTTTATTTGTCGATTTTTACTTGCACTTCCACCAAGTGTTTTTTTTATGTTTATTAATGCAATATCGTTAAACACTTCCAATAGTTTTTCACTACCTAATTTACTCCAATCGTCAAGAGATTTTTTCCAAGATTGAAAATCCCTGAAAATACCCCAAGTACACAACATCATTAATTTGTATGTGTTTTTCCACTTAAAATCATCAGTCCTATTAATAAGACCTTTAGGACTAGAAAGATGTTCCTTCATAGCCCAACCACCACCATTATTACAATGCGGTTCTTTAAGTATCCATAACAATTTAATATTTATTGCCTTGTATTTTTCATGGTTTACTATTCCGTCTTTGATTATAGACTTATCAGCTTTCCTAAGTTCTGCAAAATAGTTTTCAACATTTTTAATTTCATTTTTGTTTGTCATAATGATATTTTTGATTATTAATATTTTATTGTGATTAAATTATTTTTGGATAAAATCATAATATAATTTAGTATAAACTTTCTCAAAAGCTTCACTTATCTTAAGATGCCCATAACGCTGCCTTACCTCTGTAAGGGAAATACATATTACATTTACATGGTTTTTGAAATGCAATCTGAGTTTTTCTGCTTCATTTTGCAATTTTACTCCTTCAAAATTAAATGGCAAATAAATATAAGTATAAGATTCCATGTGTTTATTGGTTAACATGGACAGTAAAGAGAATAAAACTTTACTTTCATTCACGGAAGAAGGCTTTGCAATTAGAAGTATCCTTGAATTTACATTATCAATATATTCAAAAAGTGAAGATAGAGTTGTGGATGACCAATTCTCTATGGATAGTGAAGTGTCAAAACTTAATCCTTTTTCAAGAAAGAAGTCTTTTGTATTAATAGCCATATTGCCTAATGAAATGCAATTAAAATTATTACCTTGAATATCATTATTAATTATTGTAGATATAAATGGCAAACCAATTGTTGACAAAGTAAGTTGAGTGATGAATTTTCTTCTTTTCATAAAAATTTTTTATAAACAAGAATTTCAACCTCAATCAGGAACGGATTTTTATATTGTTTGAAGTTGTGGTTTAATATACCTTCTGATTTTTGAGATAGTGTTTTTATTCAGATTGCAAATTTTGCATACATGCGAACCTTTATATCCCTGTTCTATTAAATCCACAGCCTTTTTATGCTTTTGTAAAAAAACCATAGTTGATTCATTACCACGTTGTTTTCGGTTCTTATACTTACCCAGTGTTTTGGCTATTTCAATACCTTCCATTTGACGTTCTTTCCGAATTTCATTTTCAATCTCCGAGAATGAACCCATAACAGAAATCATCATTTTAATCGTATAATTCATCTTTCCTTCAACCAAAGTTCGCATTCCAAGATTTTCAATGTATAGTGATACTCCATGCAAATGGAAAAATTCAATAACATCTAACAGGTCTCGCAGATTTCTTGCAAGCCTATCAATTGAATGAATTGATATCTCATCAACTTTACTTTGTTCCACATACTCTTTTAGATAAACCCCATATTTCCTAACAAATAGAGGTATAGTACCACTACATTTATCCTCGAATACATAAGTGTAACTTTGGTTGTTTTGTTGCTGGCGGTCGAGATTTTGAGTTATTGAACTAACCCGATTATACCTTAAAGTTCTCATTATTTTCCTAATTTTAATACTACCCAATTTGCACCTTAAATTTAGGAATAAAAATCGAGAAAACCTAATAATAAGCGCTGTTTCAGCGAGTTATATAGTACTAATTTTATGTAAACATCAATTTTAGGAATAGATTTTTGTGCTAATTTAATTCTAGGTTTATTAGAAATTGATTTGATCTATCCACCTGGGGATGAAAAGTGTTTTTTTAATAATAAAAGGATCTCATAAAATATGAGATCCTTGATTCCCTTACGGATTTAGATTAGTAGTAATTGGTTCTTGATGTTGTGCTTCCCTTACGGATTTAGATAAATACTTACTATTCCTAAAGACAAAAATTGTCTTATGTCTTTACTTAGTACTTTCAACGAACCAACAAAATAAAATATAAGAAAAATTTTTTAAAATTCCAAATCTAATGTATAATATATTGCTGAAAAACAGCATATTGCAAACCAGTTAAACCGTAATGCTGTAATAATCAAAGAAGTAATATATCGGAAATTTCAGATTTTTTTTGAATATTTTTAGGTTTACATTAAAAACAGGAACAATAATAAACAACTTGTGAGACCTAATGTGTTAAGTTCCCAATCGTGCTAATTTAATTCAAAGTAATAATATAATACAATGGTAAGACTTGGCTTAACATTCAGCTGTTTTGTTCAGACTATAACTGTGTTCCTTTTCAACAAGATTTTAAGTATCACAACTCAAAATTCAATAAGAGTTTTATAATATTGGAAGGTATTTCTCAAAAAGGGAGATCTTCTTCCAATAAATCAGATTCCTCCAAACCGCCGTTTTTTTGTTTTTCGTAATCTTCATCTTCTTTCCGGAATTTCTCATTTTCTTCTTCCCAAAACTTCTTATTACTATCACGCATTTTCTCATATAGTTCTTGGTAATATTGTTTAAAACAATCCTGACAGATATGGTGATTGTTTATTATCGGCGATTTAGGAAATTCAAAGCGTGTTGTTTTCTCACATAAATAGCAATGACTATACCATTTGTGATAAATATTGATATTCGCATCATCTTCAATATATGTCTTGATAGGATACATAGTAATTATTAACTTTTTTCTAGCTTCCATAATTTTTACTAGTCCAGGGTCAGATTTTGTTTTATTGTCGTCATTTGAACTATATCTAATGCGTTTATTTGCATCAATGTAATGATCCAAAGCAGTTAGAAGGATTTCCTGTTCCTCGATTTTAAATTTTTCTTTTAATTTCATTTACTTGTTAATATTAAATTTTATTATAACTCTTCATTTGATAAAATATAAATAAAATATTTTGAAAAACCAAATCTAATCCGCTAAATATCAGCATAATATTCACAAAGTATTTGCTGATTGACTTAATCAACCCCGGGAGATTTTTTTCTCATGATCTCGGACTGTTTTCGCATATAATCATACTCAGTTACGATTGAATAAATAAAATATTTGAGGGTTTTAAACCGAATTAATCCCATCCAAACCCATGTGTTATCAGAACCTCTGACACCATATTCCTTTAGGAAGTTCTGTGAAAATTCCATTTTGGCCTGAATGTCGTCATCCATATAGGAAATCAGATTGTCAATTTCTTCATAAAACAACAAATCCTTTTTATGTTTTTTCATTACAATGACTTTTTATTTTTTTTATTCTTATTGTCTTGCTTATCAGAATTTTTATCGGTGTCATCCATATAATGGTCAAGAGCAGCTCTGATTATGGTCGATTTATTTTTTTGTTCAGTTATTAATGCCTCGGCCAACCTCTTAAATTGAGATTCCGAAATCCTTACGATGATAAATTTTGTCCTTTTCATGCTATATAAATAGTCTGGCTTGTAATACAAATCCAAGTTTTTTAAAAAATATTGGATAGAGTTGATGAAAGGGATAAATACCTGAATCTTTATTCAATGAAAATTTGTAATACATTCATCCTTAATAATTTAGATTTGTATAGTTCGGGGTGGAATTCCAGTTAAAATTTTGTTCTAGATTTTAATATTAAAATAAGCAGTCATTCACGACAAAAAAGAACAAATAAAATCCTATTTACACCATGAAATGTACTATTTGAGAATGATTTTACTATGTTTTGAATTTGAAAGTAGTTGATGCAAAATCAATATTATTTTATTCAGAAATTTATTATATATAAGGTATTAATGCTATGTGGGAATGTTGTTCAGCTTATCCTTTATCTCCGATTACAGCCCATTATAATCAATTCTAGTGAACTTAATATTGATGCTTGATACTCATAATTGCTAAGGCTTTATACCTTGAGATGGGAATAAGGGTAATAAATAAATCTAGAACAAAATAATCTTAATTTTCTACAAGTTTCATTCTAGTATATGCTGGAATCTGTTTTATTAGTCATTAAGAATTAATTTCCCAGTGGCCCTATATACTAGTATATTCTAGTATTCTAGGGGTCCTATATTTGCTAGTATATTCTAGTATTATTTTCCAGTACTTAGTGCTCTAGTAAAAAAGTGGCTTTTAGATTGTTGCGTTCGTATTCTAGTCCTTTAGTTATCACTAAAGGTTAGAAACGAACTCTCAAAATATGTCTTTTGAGTTGCTCCCCCTAGTCAACGCCGTGTGCTGGGGGCTGGAATCACCTGTCAAGCCGTACGGTAGCCCGCCATCCTAGCCTTAAATTCCTTTGTCCTCAGGCTGCTCTTTGGATGGGTCCCATTGTAAAGCGATTGAAAGAATCAACGCAACCGTCATTGTATTAACCGACCATTAATTCAGTATTTTGTTTGGCTTTAGCCGTAATAATTGAGGTTTACCTCTTATATAAAATATAAATAATTTAATTGAAAAAATCAACCCATAACTAATAATAAATACTTCGATATTCTAAATACTTTCAGGAATTTTCAAATAATACAGAAAAATTAATCCTATTTTTTAATTTTTGCTAAATTTAACTTTTGCAGATATCTGCAAAAGTTAAAAATAATTTATATGCCCGAAAAAGATATTATTACTCCCGTAAGTCCATCGACTCTCTTTGCGAACAATACAAAACTTGGAATATATGATGCTCCAGCTAATTATGAGGAGATTAAAAGCAATATTCAGGAGCATGGAATAATTGAGCCCTTACTAGTAAATAGAAAAACGAACGTCGTCATTTCTGGCAATCTGAGACTTCAAATTGCTTTGGAACTTGGCATAGCTGTTGTTCCTGTAATTCTTAAAGATGTTGATGAACAGGATATGGATATAAAATCAGTCTCAACTAATCAACAAAGAGTTAAATCATATTCAGATATACTAAAGGAAATTGAGTTTTTCGAGCAACATTATAAAATCAAACAAGGCCAAAGAACCGACTTGAATCCAGAGCTAAAGGAAATAAAAGACAGAAGAGACTCATTCTTGAAAGCACACTCAAGAACGACAAGAGAAAAGGTTAAAGCCATTGCATCATTAGCGGAAGAAATACATGGGAGAGAATCTGAAGAGTTTAAAGGTATTTTCAACTCTCTTGATAACGGAAAAACAACTTTAAATGGTTTATATCAGCATTTGGATGATTTATCCAAAAGGAAACAGAATGCCAAAGTAATACCAGAAAAATTTGAGATTAAGAGAGAGCACACAAAAATATATAACCATTCATCTGAAGATATGCATGAGGTTGAAACAGGGTCTGTACATTCAATCATTACAAGTCCACCTTATTATAAAATGAAAGATTATAATAATGGTGAAGATGAATTAGGCCATGAAAATGAAATTGAAGAATATCTTCTCAACATGATGAAGGTTTTTAAGGAGTGTTATAGAGTATTGAGAGATGATGGAAGTTTATTTGTAAACATTAATGATTGTGTTCTTGGTGGAAAGTATCAGGCGGTACCGCATTATTTTGTCATTGAAATGCTCAAACTTGGGTGGATATTGAACGATGAAATCCTCTGGATTAAGCAAAATCCCACATATACACGCGGTAAACGCAGCGTCCGCAGCCATGAACCAATTTTTCATTTCGTTAAGTCTAGCGATTTTTACTATAATGATGGCTGGCTGAAAGAACTAACTGACAAAGAAGCTAAAATTAGTTATGGCCTTGAAAAAACCAGTCCAAAGCTTAAATCGGGACTGGATTATAGAGATGGGGTCCTAAAAACCAATGTGGCAAACACAAGTGACATACGAAAAAAGTGTAAAGACAAAGGGTTTTACTTAACTCATAGTGCTACTTTTCCAATTAGCGTTCCTGCTATTTGTGGGTTGGTCAGTACAAAAAAAGGGGACACTATTCTTGATTGTTTTGCTGGTACATCAACAGTTGGAGAGTTTGCTCTTAAAAATAAGCGGAAATTCATCGGCTACGATATGAATCCGGAATTTATTAAAGCCTCTGAAGTCAGGTTGCATCAAATTCAATTTTACAATATCGTTAATTGGAAATTGCAAACAAAGAAAACTGAAAAGGACTTTGTAGATATTTTTGATAGGAAACCAGAATCCTTCAAAATTGATTCTTTATCTGAAATGGGATTTGATAAAATAAAACCCAGATCTAGCAATATTAAAAAATCGTATGGAGTACTCACCAAAGCATATAATGATTGTTTCCAAGTATTACAAAATATGAAATAGAATAAGTTATATTTTTTAAATCATTAACATTAACATACCCATACCTCACCAGACTGATTCTGGTGAGGTTTTATCTTTAAAAAATAGAATAGCTTGGCAGACAATAAATGTTTTAAAATCGAATATTTATGAGTTAACCACCCATGTGAAACCATTCGTTCTTAATTAATACATAATGTCAACAAAAAACAATGTATTTGGTGATTTTAAATCTTATTGCTACCTTTAAACTTTTACCATAAGTTAATTATACAAACTTCAAAAAGTGAAAGGCATATCTAACAAATGAGCAGTTTGAATTATATAGACCTCTTTGCTGGTGCCGGAGGACTTTCAGAAGGATTTATCAAACAAAAGTTTGAACCTATCGCTCATGTTGAAATGAGTGCAGAAGCATCAGACACTTTACGGACACGGGTTGCATTTCATTACTTCCAACAAGCACATAACCTAAGCATGTATTATTCCTATTTGAAACAAGAGATTACAAGAAATGAATTGTGGAATTCCATTCCACAAGAACTACTTGAATCTGTTATCACTGAGGAAATCACAGATAAAAGCATTGAAAATATCTTTGCAAAAATCGACTTGCAACTTAATTCAAAAAAAGTCGACATAATTATTGGAGGCCCACCTTGTCAGGCATATTCCCTTATAGGAAGAAGCCGAGATCCAAACAGAATGAAAGACGACAAGAGAAATTATTTGTTTCGTTATTATGCACAATTTCTTATTCGTTACAAACCAAAATTCTTTGTCTTTGAGAATGTGTTGGGAATACTCACAGCTGGAAATGCTAAGTATCTAAATGAGATGTTGGAGCTATTTTCTGAAATCGGCTATTCAGCCGACTTCCAAGTTTTGAATGCAGAAGAATATGGAGTGCTGCAACGTAGAAGAAGGGTTATTATCATTGGAAGAAAAGGAAAGGTAAAGTTTGCTTTCCCGAAACTTGAAACGATGGAGAACAAATGGCAGACAAAAAAAGATTTGTTCTTTGACTTGCCTTCACTAATACCCGGACAAGAAATGCAAGTTGCAAAATACACAAAACATATAAACGAGTATCTGAAAAAAACTGAAACGAGAAACGGAATTGATTACACAACACAGCACATCACACGAAACCATAACGACAGAGATTTAGAAATTTATTCTCTTGCAATTGACAAATGGATAAATGAAAGACAGAGATTGAAATACAATGACATTCCAATACAGTTGCAGACACACAAGAACACAATTGCATTTCTTGACCGTTACAAAGTCGTTGACCCAAACGGACATTCACACACAGTTGTTGCACACATAAGCAAAGACGGACACTATTACATTTATCCAGACAAGAAACAGATTCGCTCTATATCAGTTCGTGAAGCTGCAAGAATTCAATCGTTCCCTGATGATTATTTTTTTGAAGGTGGACGAACTGCAGCGTTCAAACAAATTGGAAATGCAGTTCCTCCATTGATGGCCGAAAAAATTGCATCAGCAATAAAATGTTATTTACTAAATGGCTAAATACACTTTTGAAGTATTAAACTATGAATACAGAATTAATTCTGAAATTGCAATACTCCTATGCAGGTAAAGATGAAGCCCATTTACTACCATCGCCTTTAATTGATTCGCTTCGACTCATTTCAGATTTTTTTGCAAGCGATACAACAAACAAATTTTGTCTAGTTTTTCCTTCAAAGGAATATGCAGCACAATGGCTTACAATCCCTTCTGTTATTTCACTAATTGGAAATGACTTTGAACAGTTCAAGGGGGAAATTCTTAAATCTTACCAGCAATATAATTTGGGTGACAAGTTAAAACTGAATGGTAAAGCTATTGTAGAATGGGTTGGTATAAAAGATAATTCGATTGCCTTTAAAGGAGGGAAAGAGCCTAATACTGCAATATTTTCTATTAACATTGCTCAATCATTTAAACTTCAGCGAACGGATGCTTCAAGACAATTATCTACACTAAAGAGTGTTAAAAATGCCTTGCCAGGCAAAATCAAAAGTCCATTGGATAAGCTACTTAACATTGATACTTTCGGAAACATAGAATTTATTAAGAACAAAATCTGTCTTGTTACCAAATATAAGTCATATGATGTTTCTGCTGATAACCTTGCAATAAACTTTGCAAAATTATCTGAATTATTTCATGTAGAAAAGATTGATGAAAACGGTATGGCGGAAGCTAACAGTCCACTTCTGATTTGTAACAATCTCACCAGTTTATCGTTATATTCAGATTCCAACCCAATCTCAATGATTATCATTGATAGCTTCTCTTTTATAAATGAAAGAGCAACAGACTTTTCTGATATTGATGCAAAGAATATTCCAACAATTCTCATTACAGATATGTCGGAGATTGAAAGTTTTGATACCATTGGTAATTATGGTTTTGAGTTTTTCAATTTTTCAAAAGAGTATTTAAATCTTGACTATCAGCTAGGAAGTTCCCCTTTTCTCACTTTCAATGAAAAACTGAAAAAATACTTTCACTTCAGTTTTGTAAAAGAAATTTGTCAGAACGCAGAGCTTGAGACTATTACACAAAAAATACATTCAATTGAAAAAGATGAATCAAACAGTGACCTGAATACTCTTAAAATTTATCTAATTCAACTTACAAATCTAGTTTCAAGAATTTCGCATGTTTTAACTGTCCATGAAATTGCAATTCTCAATCAGAAGTTAATCAGTATTGAAGAATTATTTTTAAAAAGTAGAATGTGGTTAGGTGATTCCAATAAATGTATTGAAGAAAGTATATTACTTTTAAAATTGGTGTTAGAAAATTTTTCAAAACAGCAATCAGAAAAATGTGCAAGACTGAAAGCACTGATGAAAACTCACAATTATGACTACATCATTTGCCCGACTGATGATGAAGCGCAAAGTTTAAGAAATTCTTTACTTATAAATTCACACAACATTCAAGTCATTTCCGTTGCAGATGTAAACGACAGTTTACTTACTGAGCGACCAGCAAAAGCAATAATCACTGGTTGGGCAAAGTCACACAACATAAACAGAATTCTTTCTTCATTCTTATTTTCCGAACTCACCGTTTTATTCTATCAATTTGAAAATAAATATTATAATTCGCTCCAAAGAAGAAATAGAAAGTATAATGAAAACATCAAGACAACAATTACGAACAAAGGAATTAGTTCAATTGTTAAGTTTGGAAAACCCAAAGGATTTGAAGAATTATTTTATGATGCCGATGTTGAAGAGGGAAATTATGAAAATTCGTTTGATATAATAGAAATTGAATTAAAACTTGATAATTCACAATTCTCAAAATATACTGTAAAAGATAATTCAACAGATAACCTCAAAGCAAAGAGAATTGATTTTGAAGATGGATTTTTCATTTATTCAAGTGAGACTCACAAATTCTTAGAAATAAATGAATTAGTAGAATCTGCTAAGGGTGAAAAGTCTAATGTTTATAGAAAAAAACTTGATTCCCTCAAACCAAGCGATGTAATAGCGTTGATAAATACAGACAGAGATATTTTGGTTGAGTTAGTTGAAAAAAACACTAAGCCAAATGATTTAGCAGAAGTCAAGCAATGGACAGAACTTTGGAGGAATTTACTAAAAGAATATTATTTTTCAATAGGCGAAAATTTCAAAAAACTTGTAAATGATTTAAGGAATTACGACTGCAAAAAACATGAAGTTACTATTAGAACTTGGTTACAGGATGAAAATAGGATTGGTCCAGATGATAATGCTGATTTAATTAGTATTGCTCTGCTGACTAATTCAAATCTACTTTTTGAAAATATAGACAAAGTTAGAGAATCAATTAGCCGAATGACTGGTTGGCGAATGAAAGCGGCTGATTTTGTTTCTGATAGGATAAGAAAAAAAATATATGAATTTGCCGATATTTCAATTATTAATTCAAAGATTACAATTGAGGGGCTTGGAAGTGTAGAAATTCTTAAAGTTATCGAGGTTTCAAATAAATGGGAGAATATAGATGTTCGATTCGTAAATAGATTACTTCAAAAAGAAATTATCTAATGGCAAAATTATTACCACCATACGTAGACAAAAGTTGTAAAAGTACAGGTGAAAAAATGATTTTTGAAATTTTCAAAAATAATACATTCACTAAAGATTGGATTATACTTCACTCCTTAAATCTTTCACAACATACAGTTCGTTTGTATGGAGAAATTGATTTTCTGATTTTAATTCCAAATGGTGGAATTTTTGTAATGGAAGTGAAAGGCGGAGATGTAAAATGTATTGATGGAGTCTGGTACTTCATTGACCGATATGGAAATGTAAATAAGAACAAAAGTCCATTCAACCAAGCAAGAGAAGCAATGTTTTCATTGCGTTCAGCAATTGAAAAAGAGTTCGGTAAGGGACATAAGTTCACAAAAATCTTATCTGGGTTTCTTTGTGTCTTTCCTCACATAAGCTTTGACAAGCACAGTGTTGAGTATGAATCATGGCAGATACTTGACAAAGATTCAATCCAAAGCGGAACAGACCATTACTTTAAGAATTTAGTTGAACAGTTCATTAAAAAGCACAGGGGGCAAAGATGGTTTTCTGAAAATGATTCTTTACCCAATGCAAATGATTTGAATTCGCTGTGCGATTTCCTCAGAGGAGATTTTGAAAGAGTGAGGACAGTAAAAGAAAGGCTGGCAGAGTTCGATAAAGAAGTAAAAAAATATACCGAAGAGCAGTACCGAATTCTTGATTCTATTCAAATCAATGAAAGAAGCGTTATACAAGGGAGTGCAGGGACAGGCAAAACGATGATTGCACTTGAATCAGCAGTGAGAGCAGCAGCGGAAGGCAAAACAGTTTTTCTTACTTGCTACAATCGTTTGATCGGAGAATGGATGCAAAGGCAAGTTGAAGAATGGGAAGATAAAATCACTATTTCAAGTTTGCACAGTTTTTTATTTGAGCAATCAAAAGGATTTGACTATGATAAATTGCAAAGCGGTAAACAGGATTTTTACAGTAAATATTTGCCAAACTTATTGAAAAACATTTATCAAAAAGGAATCAATATGAAGTTTGACAAGTTGATTATTGATGAAGGTCAGGATTTAATCAGGGAAGAGTATTTGAGTTTGTTTGATTCGATGGTAACAGGCGGTTTCGCTAAAGGTAACTGGGAAATTTATGGTGACTTTGAAAGGCAAGCCATATATGCACAGCTTTCAAAAAAAGAAATGATTGACATGCTAAAAAACTCAGGACAGCATTCAAATTTCCTATTGAAAATAAATTGCCGGAACACTAAACAAGTTGGTGAAGAAACTTCTTTGGTTTCAGGATTTGAGAAACCACCATTTTTACTTGAACATCTTGAAGGAATTCCGGTCGAATACATTTTCTATAAGGATGAAGCAGACCAAAAGAAACTGTTGGGGGAGCAATTGAAGAAACTTTCTGAAAACAAATTGCCATTTCATGAACTCATAATTGTATCGCCAAGAAAATTTGAAAACTCATGTTCAAATTCGTTTTCTGGTTTTACAATCAGAGAAATCAAAAACACAAGTGAAATTTTATCAACACAAAATTTCTTTGGCTTTGCTACTATACAATCATACAAGGGAATGGAAAGCAATTATGTCGTTATTACCGATATTGAGGATTTAACAAGTGAAATTGCAAAGTCATTGTTGTATGTTGGAATGAGTAGAGCAAGATATGGTTTAATTCTTCTTATTGCGGAAACAAAGCGAAATGATTATAGAGAACTTCTAAAAAGAAAACTCAATTGATATGAGAGATAATATTCTGAAATTTATAAAACAAGAATTGATTGGTCCAGATCCTGTGAAGCCACACATTCAGGAGAACGGAGAAGAAATTTTAATTAATGAACCACCACGATTAAGATACGGGGCTGGAATTCTATTTCCAAAAACAGTTACTTTCGAAAAGGCCAATTCAACGTCTTCTGATGAAAATAAAATTTTGGAAAAAATTGAAGAAGAAAAGACGGATTCTGAAGACCCAGTAAATACAGGAGATAGTAAAGCTCCTGTTGATATGAGTGAGGAAATTGAAGAAGAAATTGGATTAGCAAATAGCTTCCTTCCTTCAGCAATGGGATTCAGTTGCTTTTCAAAAATTCCGAAAGACAGTTTTAAAGTAAAAGTAAATGTTGCAGTTTATGAAATCAAAGAATATTCTTACTCTAAGGAAGATGGAAAAGTAGTTACAAGAAAAGCATATTATCGAATTCCTTTAGACCAAGAATTTACTTTGAATGCGAATGAAATTCCTTTACGCTCAGGCCAATCCACTGACAAATTATTACTTGATAAAGGCGGCAAGGAACTAAATCTGAAACTCAATATAAGAAACAGAACACATGGAGCCATTTTAGGCAAAAATATACACCTTCTAACCTTCACTCTTATAAACATAAACACAGGTGGAACAGAAAATATTAATAACGAAGATTGTTTTTTTCAAGTTTCTTTTTCTGTGAGTGCGGATGAAAAATGTTTTTGTCCATACAAAGCTGCGTCATCAAAGACAGACAGGGAAGATGAAAAAACAAACCTTTTACTTTTCAGAAAGAAAAAGACTTTTGCAATTGGCCATGGATGTTCCCCTTCATGGAATGATAACGATGAATATTATACTAATGCAATTACAACAAATGCAATTCCTTCTTATGAAATAAAACCTATTGTTCCGAATGAATTAAAAAGTGTTGAACTGAAGATGTTCGACCTAAGTGATTTTTCAGGAAAAGACATTACTTCAAATCTTATCAAGCTTAATTCAGAATATGAATCATGGATAAATAAGCAAGAAGAAATTGCAAATTTAGAACTGAAAGACGAACTATTAGAAACTGCATTACGACACATTAGAAGTTGCCGCTTATGCTTATCAAGAATGAAAGAAGGCGTTCAACTATTGAATAGTAATGAAAATGTTAATCGTGCTTTCAAGTTAATGAACCGTGCGATGTTACTTCAACAACTCAATTACAGCATTGAAACACGTAACTGGATTCTTGATAAAGGAAATATATCAGCATTGAAGGATGCAATTATTCCTAACATCAACGACAGTTCAACGTGGAAAAAAGGACTTGGAGCATGGAGACCTTTTCAACTTGCATTCATTCTGATGAATCTGAATTCGATGTTTGATACAAATCATCAAGATAGAGAAATGGTGGATTTGATTTGGTTTCCGACAGGTGGGGGCAAAACAGAAGCGTACTTAGGTTTGTCTGCATTCTCTATTTTTCTTAAAAGATTAAAAGATAAAAATGATTCAGGCACAACTGTAATGATGCGTTACACATTGCGACTGCTAACAGCCCAGCAATTTCAAAGAGCAGCGTCATTAATTTGTGCTTGTGATAAAATCAGAAAAGAGAATGAAGAAGAATTAGGAACATCGAGAATTACAATTGGACTTTGGGTTGGTTCTGATTCAACTCCAAACAATAGAGATGCGGCAAAGAAAGCATTTCAGATAATGGAACAAGGAAGAGAAGAAGACAATCCTTTCATTGTTTTGAAATGCCCTTGGTGTGGTTCTCAGATGGGTTATTTGAAAGAAGCACGGACCAACAAAGTTAAGGGTTACAAGAGAAGAAAAGTTGGAACAAAAGAGACAATCGTTTATCAATGTGATAATTCAGTTTGTGATTTTTCAAAAGCAGATTTCAATCTACCTTTGATTGTAATTGATGAAGATATTTATGAGAATCCACCTACTCTCCTTATCGGAACGGTTGACAAATTTGCAATGCTGACATGGAGACCGGAAGCAAGAACACTTTTTGGTTTCAGAGGAAATACAAGACCATTTTCACCACCAGAATTAATTATTCAGGACGAGTTGCATTTGATTTCGGGTCCGTTAGGCTCAATGGTTGGTTTATATGAAACCATGATTGAAGAACTTTGCACAGCAAATAATGTGAAGCCAAAAATTATTGCATCATCTGCTACAATCAGCAGAGCAAAAGAGCAAATTAATTCACTTTATGGCAGAGGAACAAACAATGTAACTATTTTCCCTGCGCAATGTTTAAGTGCCGGCGATTCATTTTTTGCATACGAGGACATAACAAGCACAGGCAGAATATACACTGGTATATTTGCATCTGCATTGCCCTCACATGCAACAGCACAGGTGAGGGTTTTGTCCGCATTACTTCAATCAGTAAAATCAATTCCGGTTGCTGACGAAAAAGAAAGAGACCCTTATTGGACAGCATTGACTTACTTCAATAGCATACGTGAGTTAGGTCATGCAGCTACCCTTATTCGTGCTGATATTCGTGAGTACATGAATTCTATTTGGATTCGCAAAGCAATTAAAGGTGATGAAAGAAGATTTATCAACAGAGATATTGAATTAACCAGTCGTATAAACAGCAACGACATTCCAGAATATCTTGAACAACTTTTAAAATCTTGGTCAGGAGATAAATCAGAATATCCTGTTGATGTTTGTCTGGCAACGAACATGAATTCTGTTGGAGTTGACATTCCAAGATTAGGGTTAATGACAGTTATTGGGCAACCCAAAACAACATCTGAATACATCCAAGCAACAAGTCGTGTTGGTCGTTCAAAGAAAGGCCCAGGAATTGTTTTTACAATTTACAATTGTTCAAAGCCAAGAGACCGTTCACACTTTGAACACTTCCAAGAATTTCATTCTAAAATTTACAGTAAGGTTGAACCGACGAGTGTTACACCATTTTCGGCACCGGCAAGAGAAAGGGCTTTACATGCAATCTTAATCGGACTGATTAGATTTTATTCAACAGACGAAAGCACTGAGAAGCCAAGACCTTTTCCAAAAAAAGATATTATTGACAGAGTGACTCAAATCATTTACGATAGAGTGAATTTAATTGATAAAGAAGAATATGAAAAAACATTGGAACTGATTGAAGAAAAATTGGACTACTGGAAAAATGAATTGCCAATAGTTTATGGAAAGCCATTTGGACAAATTACAGATACACCACTGATTTATTCAGCTGGAACAAATCCATCTGAAGATATAAAAGCAAGAGCATGGTCAACACCTACATCAATGAGAAATGTTGATTCGACTTGCGAAGCGTATGTTATACCAGCAGAATATTTTAACATTGACAATTAAATTATGCCAGCGAAAAAACCAATTAGAAGGTCACAATTAATTTCTCCGTGGGGAGTTGGACAAATGATAAATTTTCCAAAAGATGAATCATTAATGGTTTTAGGGCTTGATATGTGGGAAGACAAATACAGAACTATTTCTGAACTAGATGAATTCAAAGTAACCGAAGAACGATTAGCAAGAAGACTAGGTGTAAACGAATTTCGGCTTCCACCAGATTTCAGAGATCCCGGACAAGGAGTTATAAATCCTTCTTTGAAAATTCCATTCATTAGATTTCCGCGATGGCACTATTGCACCCGATGCGGACATATGGAGAAAGTTTCAATCTACGATTCACATAAACCAACTTGCACAGGTATTTCATTTGGTTCAGGAAGATCATGTTCTGAAATATCTGAAAAGAAAAGGCAGCGATTAATTCCAGTTCGTTTCATTACAATTTGCCCACATGGACACATTGAAGATTTTCCTTTCATGGAATGGGTTCATGGAGGAACAGCAAATGAAGGACAACATAATTTAAGATTGAGAGCAGGTAGAAGTTCTGGTGCATTATCAGGTATTGAAATAACTTGTAGTTGTGGTGCAAATAAAACGATGGCAGGTGCATTCAACGGGCAATCACTCACAAAGATTGGAGTTAATTGTTCAGGTGGCAGACCATGGTTAGGCCAAGAAGCTGAAAGAAATAATACAATTCATTGCGGAGAAGACTTAATCGTTGTTCAAAAAGGCGCATCAAATGTATATTTCTCACAAGTTCGCAGTTCAATCTATTTGCCTCAATGGGAAAAATCAGTTGACAGAAGGTTAGTTGAAGTATTAGAAAAGAATTGGGGATTTCTCTCAACGGGAATGGAGAACGGAAATTTTCAGCGAATGAGATTTGAATTAGTTGCTGAAAGAAATTTTGCAGAGGAAAAGAAAGAACTTTACACTGATAAGTTATTGGAAGCAGCAACAAAAAGAATTTCCGATGCTGACAGTTCAAACACAGATGATTCAGAGGAGAGATACCGCAAGATGGAGTATGACGCAATACTTGCAGAAGCTGGAGGCGAAAATCAGGATTTCTTTGTAACAAAAAATTATGCAAGTACTTATGATGATTTAGAAACAGGAGGAGCAATCAACACTGGATTGACAAGTATTGGTTTGTTGCACAAGTTGAGAGAAACAAGAGCATTTGTTGGTTTTTCAAGATGGCTTCCTGATGATGGAAAATCATTAGAAGCAAAGAAAGAATTTATCAAGCTTGGAAGGAGCATTACATGGCTTCCTGCAATGGTAGTGAGGGGCGAAGGAGTTTTCTTTGAGTTTAGTGAAAAGCAAATGAAAGAATGGGCAGCGAAAAAAGATGTGATTTCAAGAGCAAAGCTTTTATCAGACAACTACAATCGTCAGAAGGAAACGAAAGGACAAAAGCGGAGAGAAATAAAACCAGAATTTGTTTTAATTCACACTTTTGCTCATTTGGTGATAAACCAATTCAGTTATGAATGTGGTTACGGAAGTTCCGCATTGAGAGAAAGAATTTATTGCAACCTTGAATTTTCAAACGAAACAATGAACGGTGTTTTGATTTATACTGCGTCTGGTGATTCGGAAGGCTCATTAGGTGGACTTGTGAGACAAGGAAAACAAGGGAATCTTGAAACGATAGTTTACAACGCAATTGAAAACGCAAGATGGTGCTCAAGTGACCCTATATGCATTGACAGCCATGGACAAGGACCGAACTCATGTAATCTTGCAGCTTGTCATAATTGTGCTTTACTTCCAGAAACTTGTTGCGAAGAATCTAATATGTTACTTGACAGAGCAATGTTGATTGGAGAATTAGACAACCTTTCCATTGGATATTTTAATTTCAGATAATGATTTCTATGATGGTAAAATAACTTTTCTAGAAACCATGATAACTTAGGGAGACAAAAACACTTTTCTCGAAATATAGAAAGGTGGTAATTCCACCGACCTTTAGAATAATTCTTATGCAAGATTGATGAAATACCCAACTGGGAATAAATCTGGGTCTCTCTGGTGGGTCCTAATAACAAAAGGGTATTCATTCCCTAACAACCTCCCACCCCACCCCAGAAGCTACCAGAATCAAATCTGGTCTATTGTCCTTCAACCAATAATTTGGGTTTCACCTGACAGGAGGTTTTTTAAGTTATTAACCAACCCTAAACTCCTTTAAGCTAGATATTTGGTATTGTCAAAATAAATGTGTATATTTTTACATATCGTCATTCGTCTGGCTATAAACCTTCGATGATGAAAATAAGCCTCGGGTCGTGAAAAAATGAGGCAGACCTCTAATTCAAATAATGAATGGAATAACCTACCTAACCATCAAAGATGTTGCAGAAAAACTCAAATTAAAATCGGTAGACTCAGCTGCCAGATGGTGTTCAAAGCAAAAAATAGAAATATTATTTTTAGGAAATAGGCGTGTGGTACCGGAATTTGCTTTTATATTAGCCTATGAGCAACCACTAATTAATCAACTTAAATTTAAATACGGCAATAATTGGTTTGCTTATTATGAAGCATATAAAAATCAAGATGTAAAAATGTACTCTGAACTTGAAAAGAAAAATATGCCTATGGTTTTTAAACCAAGTAGATTTGATGCAGATGCATTTTTAAATGATATCAAATATGGAAAATCTTAGAATTCCGGAAAAATATCGTAGGACAGGATTGTACATATATTGCTACAAATGCAAAGCATATTCAAATATTAAAGATGGCAGCTTGAAGAAATCTTCAAGCTGTTCACATCCACCAGACAGGCAGGTTTATAAGCTCAAAATTCACATGCCGGGAACAAAGAACATGTCACGAACAAAGATTTTAGACACCCGGGATATCAAGGAGGTGGATAAATTAAGGTTGGAATTCATTGAACAACTAAAGAACAATAATTATAATACATCAGCGATTACAATTCCTGAGATTTCGGATGGGAACAAATATCTCCTTACCTACCAAATGAAAAGATATTTGGATTATATAACCAATGGTGGGTTTTATGAGTTTGAGGCTCCACGGGAGTTGAGTATTGGAACGATTAAAGATTACAAACGAAATTTTAGATATTTTATCGATAGTATTGCCAGTACAATAGATATAAAAACCATCAGGATTGACGAGATTAAAATGGAACATCTTGAGCTTTTCCACAAATATATAAGGAAGAAATCCTCTTCCGATAAAACATATGATAATATCATTAGCTCGTTAAAGACTTTTTATAACCATCTCATCAATTACGAAAGATTGGATGTTGAAAATGTGTTCAAACATGTTCCTGTACATACTATACAATACGATCCGCAGACCTATTCCGAAGAGGAGTTTAATAAAGTATTAGCAGTTACAAAGATTGAAAACGGATATGATCCCATAAGAAGGAGAAGTAGATATAGAGAGTGGTTACCCACATCATTTAAATTAGGATTATTCACTGGTTTGAGATTAGATGAATTGGTTCATATAAAGTTTTGTGACATCGTTGAAGTTAATGGGGACTTAATATTGGAATCTGATAATGAGAAAGCGAATAAACTAATTAAAAGAAATAGTAACAAGCGTATTAAACGCTTACCTGTGATACCCGAACTTCTTAAAGTACTAAATGAAGAATGTGACTTTGAACTCAATAAAAACGCTGACAGATTTATCATTGCTCCAGAAATGGGAAGAAGTACTGTTAATGGAATAATTACTAAAGGATTTACACATTTTAAACGATTGGCAGATATTGATGACAGCAAGTGTTTTAAAGAACTACGGACAACCTATATAAGTGCATTACAAGACCAATACGGGGACATAATCCATACATCGACAATTAGTGACCATAGTAATAAAGAAGTGTTAAGAAAACACTATTTAGCTCAAATAAACGCTGTTAAAAAGTGTGCTAATTTTAGGATATTTTGATGGGCTCAGAGTGGCGTTATTCAAATGGTTTTTGGAATTTTCCTTACCCAGCTTCCTTACCCAGACAAAAAAAGATCACAAAAAAGCACAAAAAAAGGTCAGTGTAAAACACTGACCTTCAACTTAGTAGCGGGGACCGGATTCGAACCGATGACCTTTGGGTTATGAGCCCAACGAGCTACCACTGCTCCACCCCGCAATATATTTTTAAGTTTTGTATATCGCTAAAATAGGAGTGCAAAGATATATTTTGTTTCTTTGTTATCCAAATAATAACAAACAAATTGGAGAAAAAGATTCATAAATCAGGCTTCGTAAACATCATCGGAAACCCCAATGTCGGCAAATCAACTTTGTTAAATGCATTGGTTGGCGAAAAGCTTGCCATCATCACTTCGAAGGCCCAAACAACCCGTCATCGCTTGATGGGGATCGTGCATGGAGAAGATTTCCAAATCGTTTATTCCGACACGCCCGGCATTGTCGACCCTCATTATAAGCTTCATGAATACATGATGAAGTTTATCGATTCGGCTTTGATTGATGCCGATATTTTTCTGCTTGTGATTGAGGTAAACGACAAGTTTAACCATCCCGAGGTGCTGGATAAGATCAAAAACTCCGGTTTACCGATCATTCTTTTGATCAATAAAATCGATTTAAGCGATCAGGAAACCGTTGTTCAACAAATAAATGAATGGCAAATCAAATTGCCAATGGCAGAAGTAATTCCAATCTCGGCCTTAAATCATTTCAACCTCGAACAGGTTTTTAATACTTTATTGGAGAAACTGCCTGAAAATCCACCCTATTTCCCGAAAGATGAGCTTACGGATAAATCACAGCGGTTTTTTGTGTCAGAAATCATTCGTGAAAAAATACTTTTATTCTATAAAAAAGAGATTCCGTATAGCGTGGAAGTTGTGGTTGAATCATTTAAAGAATCGGATAAAATTATTAAGATATTTGCGCTTATCTTTGTAGCCCGTGAATCACAAAAAGCAATTATTATTGGTCATGGGGGTTTAGCCTTAAAAAAAGTAGGTACTGAAGCACGAAAAGACATCGAAGATTTCGTTGGAAAGCAAGTGTTTTTGGAGCTTACGGTTAAGGTAAATAAAGATTGGAGAGATAAGGACCTCCAGCTTAAGAGGTTTGGATATCAACAATAATTAAACAAAAAATCATGGGCAATATACTGGGAATTGTAGGCAGACCTAATGTAGGCAAGTCAACCTTGTTCAACAAGCTTACCGAATCGAGGGAAGCAATTGTTGAAGAAACAAGTGGCGTTACACGTGATCGCCATTACGGTCAATCGAATTGGAACGGCGTTAAATTTTTAGTTATCGATACAGGCGGATATGTTATCGGATCAGATGATATTTTTGAAGAAGAGATCCGCAAACAGGTTGATCTGGCTATTAATGAATCGGATGTTATCGCCTTTTTGGTAGATATCATGGATGGCGTAATGCCCATGGATGAAGATGTGGCCAATTTATTGCGCAAATCAAAGAAGAAAGTAATCTTGGTTGCCAACAAAGTAGATAATCATCAAAGGGCTCAGCAAGCTCACGACTTTTATCAGTTAGGATTGGGTGAAGTATTTTGCATTTCATCGATCAATGGAAGTGGAACGGGGGACCTTTTAGATGCCATCGTTTCGGCATTTCCTGAAAAAACAACGGAAGATGAGGTTGAACATGAAATCCCCTGGTATGCAGTTATCGGGCGACCGAATGTTGGGAAATCCTCATTTATCAATGCTCTTATTGGTGTTGATCGAAATATTGTTACCCCTATTGCAGGTACTACCCGCGACACCATCAATACACGATACAGCAGTTTTGGATTTGACTTTATGTTTGTAGATACTGCAGGGCTCCGTAAAAAAGCCAAAGTAACCGAGAACATTGAGTTTTATTCGGTGATGCGTTCTATCCGCGCCATTGAAAAAAGTGATGTTTGTTTGTTGATGCTGGATGCAAAAGAAGGCATAGAGGGTCAGGATCTGAATATTTTTCATCTGGCCGAAAAAAATCACAAAGGCATTGTGATCATTGTGAATAAATGGGATTTAGTAGAAAAGGAATCGAATACACATCTTGAATTTGAAAAGAAAATCCGTGAGAAAATTGCTCCCTTTAATGATGTTCCAATCATTTTCACTTCGGTGCTAACTAAACAACGGATTTTTAAAGCCCTTGAGCTAGCGCACAAAGTTTATAAAAACAAATCAACAAAAATTACAACTTCAAAACTTAACGATTTATTTTTACCGCTCATTGAAGCCACTCCACCTCCAACGGGCTCGAGAGGAAAATATATCAAGTTTAAATACGTAACCCAATTACCTACCAACTTCCCGGCATTTGCGTTTTTCTGCAACTTCCCTTCCGAGGTAAAAGAATCGTATCGAAGATTTTTAGAGAATAAACTCCGTGAAAATTTTGATTTCGAAGGAGTACCCATTGAAGTTTATTTTAGACAGAAATAAAATTGGATTCGATCAGGATTGATAAATGGCTCTGGACCGTGCGGATTTTTAAAAGCCGCACACTGGCATCCGATGCATGCAAAGGATCAAAAATTCGCATTGCCAGTCAAATTGTGAAACCATCTCGGGAAGTAAAGATTGGAGAAATCGTTACCATTCAACAAAATCCAATTATAAAAACAGTTAAAGTAAAACAAATCCTTAAAAACCGTGTTTCTGCAACCCTTGCAGCAGAAGCCATGGAAGACCTCACTCCTGCCGAAGAGTACGAAAAATTAAAATTTAACCGGGAACTTAATCACGAGTGGCGGGATCATGGCGTTGGAAGACCAACCAAAAAAGATCGAAGAGATATAGATCGATTAAAAGATGTTGATTTATAAATAACGATTATTAAAACTAATCTGATGAAGAAGCTTTTCCCCTTTTTATTTCTCGCTTTAATAATGCTGATTGCTTGTAATGATAAAAAAACCGGCAAGCCGGAAATGGCACAAATTGCTTTCTACAATGTTGAAAATTTGTTTGACACCATTGATGATCCAAATGTGAATGATGAAGAATTTACCCCCGAAGGTCGTCAAAAGTGGAACAACGAAAAATATGCTACAAAGATTGACCACATTTCACAGGTATTTCTTTCGATAGATAGTGTTCAAGCACCAGCCCTGATCGGAATGGCAGAAGTTGAGAACAGGAAGGTTTTAATGGATTTGATCCGGAAATCGCATCTCAACGATTTTAAATATGAAATTATTCATCAGGAAAGTCCTGATTTCAGGGGCATTGATGTTGCCTTAATTTACCGACCCGATATTTATTCTCCTATCATTAATCAATGGTACGCGATACATTTCCCTTTCGATT
>PHDM01000164.1 GCA_002840985.1 Bacteroidetes bacterium HGW-Bacteroidetes-17 | reverse complement strand
CCTGATACTGTGGTTCCAGCAGTCGCCCACATAGATATTGCCATCCTCATCAACACAACAACTTCGGGGAGCACAAAACATGGCTACATCTTTGTCACCGTTAACATAGCCAGTACTATCGAGACCCGCGACGGTACTGACTATCCCTTTCGAATTAATTTTTCTTATTTTGTTTCCACCCCAATCGGCTATGAACACATTTCCATGATGATCAACATAAGCTCCGGCAGGTTCTGAAAATTCTGCCTCATTGGCTATTCCATCTTTGTTACCAAATTTTCCACTACCTGCGAATGTGCTTACATGGCCTTTAGAATCTATTTTACGAATAACATTATGATAAGTATCAGGAATATAAAGATTTCCATTTTTATCACTTCCAATTCCAAAACACTTTCCGAATGAAGCATTTTTCCCTTTCCCGTTTACCAAGCTGTCAATCCCATTTCCTGCGTATGTATTAACGTGCTGTGAACTGGATGTAATCGAATAAAAGCAGATTAAAACACCCAATGTACTACGGATAATTAATTGTTTCATTTCTGATTAATTTATGATAAGTTATGAATAATGACTAACACTTCATTCAGTATTGTAACAGATTTTATTTAATCGATTTCAATATCGTATTTGTCCAACAAACCTGCAATGGTATTAATCGAAAACTTAGCCTTTCGGATTTTATTTATTTCGGGATCGATGTTAAAATTAAATGCATTCCTGAAATCGGCTTTCTCGAGGTTGCTGTTCACAAAAATTGCCCCATAAAGATCACAGTTGTTAAAGCTCGAATTTGTTAAGTTCGATTCAGTAAAGTCCACTTCTTTGAGCTCACAATGGTTAAAAATCATGTTTTTTAAAGTCATCTTATAAAAAGAAGATAAATTTAACTGACAGCCGTTAAAGCTTACCGAAAACAAAAACTTATTACATTCGTCAAAAGGCATGCCCAATAATTTCGAATTTTTAAACATTACGTTTTGAAAGGAGCTGCCTGATATTTTTGCCAGGCTTAAATCACATTCTTCAAATTGACAGTCCAGAAATTTTATATCCGATAAAGTCAGGTTCGACAAAATGCAAGTATGGAAGGTGCAATTTTCATATTCCCCAATGGCTAATCCTTTTTCAAATAAGTTTATTCCTTTGAAATTTTGGTTCTCAATATATACTTTTGTCATTATTTAATCTTTCGACCACGAAGGTAAAAATTTCTGTTTTGCAAATGAACCGATTTTGTTTGCTTGCTTCTTGTTCCTGTTATTTAAATATGCATCAGAGGACAAATAACATTCATAATTCATTGTGAAGCACAAAATTGAAAATTGAGTGTTTAATTCCTCAAATGATTATTTTTGTGACGTGATTAAACAACCTTATATTTATTTAGCACCTTTGGAGGGTTATACTGAAATTGATTTCAGAAATGTTTTTGCTAAACATTTTTGGGGTGTTGACGCAGCGATTGCTCCCTTTGTTTCCTTGATGCATCATGATTTGGAAGATAGGCGCAGAACGTGGGATATCCCTCATGCAGATGAACAGGGATTGAAAACCATACCTCAATTCATGGGGCGAAATGTGAAGGATTTTAAACATTTAGCTAAATGGGTCAAATTTAAAGGTTACGAAGGCCTGAACTGGAATTTAGGTTGCCCTTCAAAAAGGGTTGTTCGACGGGGTAGGGGCTCAGGTTTATTAAAATATCCGGATGAAATCAAATTCTTTTTAGATGAGATTTTTAAAGATATTGAAGTTGAATTTTCCATTAAAACACGACTGGGATTGGAGAGTCCGGAAGAAAGTTATGAGCTTTTTGAGATTTATAATCAATATCCCTTGAAGGAAATAATTTTACACCCCAGGCTTGGAACCCAAATGTACAATGGGGAAGTGATGTTGGAAAAATTCGAAGAAATCCTACATTTATCAAAAAACGAGATTGTATATAACGGTGATATTAATACCCTTGAAGATTATCAAATAATCATGGAGAAATTTCCTTCCGTTTCAAGGATTATGATTGGAAGGGGTCTGATAAAGGATCCGTTTTTAGCCGAAAGAATTAAGGAATATTCACCCTCTGTTTTATTAAATGAAAAGGAACGTTTTTTAAAGTTTCATGAGGATTTAAATCGTGTTTTTGAGGAGAAGTTCAGCGATAAACATGAGTTGTTGGGAAAATTGAAAGATTATTGGCGTTATTTCTCATTCTATTTTGATGATAGAAATGAAGTTTTCAGCTACCTTTCAAGGAGTCTTGATCTGGATGAATTTCAATTAAGGCTACACGAAATTATTAATTGAGTTATCGTCACTGATTTCTATAATTAAAGAAAGCTGAAAAGGAGATCCTTTTCAGCTTTCATCATTTTTTGTCGTTTTTATTCAAGAAATCGGTTAATGTGCTTTAAAAATAAATACCTAAAAAGGCTTGAATATGCTCATTACTGTTATCGTACTTTATTTCGGCAAATATTTTGCCAACCTGAATTCCACCGCCGACTTCCCAGTCAAAATGATTTTCGGTACCTGTTCCATCGTCTACACCCATATCTTCGAATTTTAATTTAATCATTCCATAGTTTACGCCACCTAGTGCATACACTTTAAAAGCATCTTCATTCAGGATATAATATAAAGCATCAGCATTAAAAGCCATATAGTTCATGGTAACTTCAGCACCAAATGCATTGTATTTAAAAGGAAGATAATAAGAAAATCCGGCTGTAACGCCAATTTGTTCCGTGACGTTGAATAATGCCCGTACGTGAGGACCAAAATTTATTTTTGCTTCAAAGTTGTCATCTAATCCGGCTTTGGTTCCGGCCATGCCACCAATGCCAAATTGAACTTGTGAAAAGGCAGTACTTCCTGCTATTAAGAATACTGCAATGATTAATAGGGTTTTTTTCATGGTTTTTGTTTTAATAAGGCCTACTCTAAACGCTTTTCGGCTAACGCGATATGAAGTTTGAAATCAGACAGTTTAGTATTATTATTTGTTACTTTGTTTTAATAAAAAAAAAGAAAAAAATCATCCCAATTCCAAACCATAACGTCGATTTTAAATCCAAGCTGCCGTATTTGAGTTTGAAAATCAAGTTAAAGATATAAAAAATTATTTCATCATTACATAGTTTTAATAATTCGTTCCTTATCAATTAATACTCATTTTTACAACCAAAATACACCTGAATGACTACTGAATTACAACTTTATTTCAACCGTATCACAACTGTATTATAATCGTATATCTATTGTCCTACTTCCCCTTTCGCCACCTTTTAGTTATTGCTTTCACCGGAAAAACACCTTTGTTCACAAACTTCACATCTTCAATGGAATAGAAAGCATTTGGATTGTAAGTTTTAATAATTCCAACAAATCTGTGGAGATCGGTTCGTTTAATAATGCTATAAATAATACTTACCTTTTCAGTTCCGCCGAATGCATCATGATGCGTAATGCCGTAACCCGAACCTCTTAGAATCTCTATTAATTCATTAGCGGCTTTTGCAGTGATAATCTGAATGCGAACAACTCCAAAAGCTAATTTTTCTTCTATGATTAAACCGATATAATTTCCGGTGGCAAATCCTGCAGAGTAAGCAAAGTAGCAAACCCAGTTGTCAAGGTTTTCAAAAATTTTAGAGATGGCAAGCAGCCAGATAAATACTTCGAAAAATCCTAAAAACGGTGCCCAAAATTTTTGCCCCTTCGAAATCATTACAATCCTAACAGTACCTATAGACACGTCACCGATTCGGGCAAGGAAAATTAGAAATGGAAGTAAGAAGTATGTGAAAAGATTTGAATCATAAAAAGTTTCCATCATTAGCTATTTATTACAAAAGTAAAAAATAATAGATGCTGATATTTATCTTTCTGAAATGTTGTGTCAAAATTTAGAATTATACATATCAAATCTTTTAGAATGTAAGGATACTAATCTTTTGTCCAAATTCGGGTATTCAAATTCAATTCTTTAATGATGGTAGCATTTACCATAAATAAATCATACATATTTTCCATATCCTCAAACTTAACACCAGAGCGCATTATTTTTGGTTCGAACAGATCTCTTGTAAAACTAATGGCACAATAAACTCTCGATCCGATAAACGATAGATGAATAGGGCGCTTGTATTCTTTGTATATTTTTACCAATGCCTCCATGATCGTTGGGGTTAGGATGTATCGCGCTTCAATTTGGTCGGTTGCATGGACCACAAAATATTTTTCGAATTCAGGGTTTTCTAATTTAACCAAGTCGGCTTTTCCCGTAATCTTTTGTAATTTTTTCCCCAGATTGCCTAAAACTCTTTCTGCTACATCAGGGGCAATATAAGTTTTCCCTGTAAAGTGTTTATTAAAATCGGCATGAAAAAACAAACCTTTAAAGATAGTCACCCATTTGTCCTGACGCTTCCCATCGTGATCGGTACTAACACTTTTATATTGCGTATGTAATTCTGAGCATCTGAAGTCGGTTTTGTCAATAACACCCGAAATAAAATCATCCCCTTCATATTTATCGTAATGCGTTCTGAATAAATCACTTTCTAAATATTCGGCAGTGCTTATACTTTGATCTGGAACATAGTTCCAGTTTGGATCGATGGCGTGAACAATTTTTGTCACTACTTCCGATTTATAGGCTTTACGATATAACCTCTTTTTTTTAATCGAAAGAATAAGAATGACAATTGAAAAAATGATGATTGCCGCTAACACAATCGGTAAAAATAGAGCAGAATTATTTAATGTGGAAGTGGCAGAAAGGGTGGCAATAAAAATAATAAAAGGAACAATGATCCCTGCAATACCGGCTAATCGATGGAGGAGTAGTTTTTTACGCATTCCCTCAAGTCCCGATAATTTTTCTTTTAAATCCTTGTTGTACAATTGTTCAAGTTCTTCTCTCTTAATCATGCTTTTAAATTTTATTTAAATAAATTGTTTACGTTCACAACTTCACGTTCTGTCTCCGGAATTACAAATACTTCTTTTCTTTTTAAATGCATCATCCCGGCTATAATGCTTTTAGGGAAAGTTTGTACCGCATTATTAAAATCAGTTATTACTGCATTGTAGGTCCGGCGTGCTGCTGATCGACTGTTCCAGGGACGTCAGCAGTTGCCGGGCCTCTTCGTATCTCCCGCTGTCGAGGTGCTCCCCGACCAGCGCCAGCATCTCTCGCATCTCCATCTCCTGCTCCTTGCTGTGCTCCTCGTCGAGGAGCTGCCTGATGTCGTGGCACGCCCCGAGCCGCTCCGCCTCGCGGCGCAGCGCCGTGGCATGTGCGTCGGCCTGTGTGCCAAGACGCGCCGTGTGGTCGGCGACGCTGTGTGCCTGCGTCCGCGCCGCCGGTTCGAAGGCGCCCTCGGCGAGGGCACGGGCACGCTCGGACGCCCGGCGCATCTCCCCGGCGATGCCGGACACCCGGTCCGCCTCCGCCTGGAGCTGTCGCCAGCGGTCGAGTCCGCGCACCGCCTCGTCCCGGCGGTCGCGGTCGCGGGCCGCCAGGCCTTCGAGTTCGTCGAGCGCCCTGCGCGCACTCGCCGCGAGCGCGGCGATGCTCGCCGGATCGCCGTCCCCGGCCATCGGGACCAGCGCCATCGCGTCCGGCACACGGTCATCGACCGCGAACCGGTCTCGGACCCGGGCGAGGTCGCCCAGGCTGTTCAGCAC